>JAEORX010000172.1 GCA_016840685.1 Candidatus Thorarchaeota archaeon | reverse complement strand
TAATCGAACCAGGATTTGGAGATAGGAGTGTGGCTGACCAAGCATATGAAGGCCTGTTTGAAATTGATATCGTTGTTGATTACGATCTCAGGGTGGCAGATGATGTTGATGATCTAGAGGACACGATTACAGAAATAGCTAGAAACCAAAACCATGACTTGATTCTTGTAATAGGGACCGAGGGCGGCTTAACGGATGCAGTCGAAAATGTAGCAACTGCATATCCAGGTCAGAAATTTGGTTTGATTGGGGGTTTTATAGATCTACCCAATGTGGCCTCAGCAACATTCGATCAAGATGAAGCCTCATTTCTCGCAGGTGTATTGGCAGCTCATTTAGCAGTTAATAGTGGTCGGTCAAGAATCGTTGGTATAATAGGCTCAGTAGAAACCGACACGACAGTAGCACAGTTAATTGATGGATTTCTACAAGGACTAGACTATGCAAATCAAACACTGGGAAATGTTGAGCTCCTTCCGATTCAATATATAGGTTCATACAACGACTCTGAAGAAGCCGACATTCTTGCACGGAACATGTGGAACCCATCATTGGGAGATGCAACTATAATCTTTGCACCTGTACGTGCTAGTATTGATGGAATTCGTTCAGCCATGGAATATGCAAACCAGACATGGTTTGCCAATGTGACCAATCGTGCACCTTTAGCAATTGGCGCTGAAGGTGACAATCGATATATGGGGAATCCAGACATAAATATACGATCTGGGCCATCGTGGATTATTACAAGTGTGGTTCCTCGCTCAGACCTTGCTGTGGCAAGAATCATCAATGCTACGCTTTGGGACAATTTCATTGGAGAAAGCGACTATGGTGGTGTTAACGCAGGTGTTGTGGGAGGTAACCTAGCAAACAATGGGACCATTCTCGCAGATATGCTTCAATTTAGATCTGAAACATGGGTTACTGACTCTATGCTCGCTTTGGTGAGCGACATCCGATTAGCAATTATTAACAGAACTATTACGCTTTCATAGATTGGTATTTGATATTTCGGGGACATGTGTCCCCGTCCTTTTCATTTTATTAGATTCGGAATTTGGTGATAAGATTGAAAATCCATGAAGAAATTATCAGTTTAGCAAAAATTGGTGAAACACTCAAACGAATAAGCAGAACGGGATGGAGCCTTGCAGGCGTTCATTGCCAAAGACCAGAATCGGTCGGAGAGCACTCATATGGAGCGGTCCTTGTCAGTCTTCTGGTTTCAAAGGTGCTTGTTAACAGGGGTGAGAGTGTAAATCAGAATCGAGTTGCTCTCATGGCTACACTTCACGATCTTCCAGAGTCCTTGACCTCTGATATTCCACGAGCGGCTGCTGAAGTTGGAGGAGTTGAACTCAACAAGAATAAGTCCGATTCCGAGCGGAAAGCAATTGATTCAATATCAGAGAAGAATGCTTTTTTTGGAACTCTGATTACCAACCTCTGGAATGATTTCTCTGAATCAAAGAGCATTGAGGCACGTATCGTACAAGGCTCAGACATAATCGATATGCTTGTGCATGCACTCTCTCTTGAAACATCTGGAGTAACTCCTTCCATACTTGATCAATTCTTTTACAACAGCTATGAATCTGTGAGGAGTCTTGGATTGGATGTATTCGAGGATGTCTTCTGGGAGTTATATGAAGAACACGTCGAAAATGCAAACAGATTAGGGGTTAGTATTAGATTCATAGAAAGAAGTTAAGAGCAGCATCAATCGTTCATCAATCTAGTTAGGTCACGATGTAAACCAGCTGCTATAGTCCTAGCAACCCTGACAGGTTCTGGAATCCGTCCATCAATAGTCAGTTTCGAAATTAAATTCCGAGCTCGAGTCATGCCAATTCCAGCAACAGAAAGATATAACGAATGTCCTGTAGGAAGTTGAATGATTTTCCGGTCCCCTGTTCGCTCAAGTATATTAAGACGAGTCTTCCAGTCATCAGGGAAGTATTCTCTCAGGTATTTCTCAATTCCATCTGAATCATGATAAGAAACGCATATGACAGGTGTGTCGGTGCTTTCGTATAATGCGGTGATATCAACAATATTGAACCATGAGATTATTGAACCTCCTAGCATCCAAGTGCGTATGTCCTTCCGATTCAGTCGATTGAACATCGATATTAACTCCCTAGTTGAATCCTTTCCGCCTACAGTGGGAGTGCAAACACCAAATCCGTCGATTCTTAGATCACCTCGCATAATAACTCCAGCCATGATACTTCGTGTTTCGCTCTTTTCGAAGCTCTCAGCTACACCAAGTACACGTACTCCTTTTTTCCAACCAATTGCGGCATCCGTGGGGATTGAGGTATCAAGTCTATGTATTGCGTCCATACTAGCAAGTCTCCATAATGTCGTCTGAAATTATTCCGAGCAGCATATTTACATTAGTCATGCAAACTTTATTAATGCGCATTTCTAAGTGACATCTATCTTAGTAGAGAGAGAGAAAAGAGTGGCAGCCATGTTTGATCCGAGCTTTGAAGAGCTGCAGGGAAAGCTAAGGCAAATAATGGAAGAAGCCACTGCTCTAGCTGCAGGAATTCGAGCATGGATGCTACTATCAAAAGAGGGATTGCCTATCTCTTCCGCTGTACCTCAAGGACTTGAAGAGGCTGAGATTGCAGCTATGGCAGCCTCAATACTGGGAGTTGCAGATCTGGCTGCTGAGAGAATGGACCAAGGAATTCTAGAAGAGATCTTGTTGACCAATGAGAAAGGTCTCATGATCATGAAGAGTGCTGGGGAAAAGGCGATATTGGTTCTTGCAGCTAGCAAGGGTATGAAAACAGGTCTATTGGTGTATGCTGCGAACGCTGCTGCAGAGAAGATTGCACCGTTACTCTAAGACTCTAGCATTCGGAGAAGCCAGTATGACGCTTGTAAAACGAAAATCAAATCTTGGTCGGATCTGTATAGATTGGTGAGCGCCCAATTATCAAAGAAGAAGTTGCTTCCAGAGGCGAGAAGACGGCCTCCGTTGCTGTTTTCCAGACCAACTAGCACAGCGTATCTTGTTGAGTAAGCAGTCCCATTCTCATCCTGCCAACTCACATTTTTCCAAGCAATCTCATACGAGCTTCCAGTAAAATTCAAAGAACAACCGTTGTAGTCAAAGGAGTCAATACCAGTTGTAACAGGATGCTCGATCATATCTATGATTAATTCCGTTGATGAAACTCCATTCACTCTGATTGTTAGCGCAGGAATGTTGTAGTCATGCAGAGTGATGTTGAACTGGGAGAATAGTGCATTTGCCCTACTGTGATCAATGGATGAATTTGGCATCCCAACTAAAAAGAGATTTCCACCATTCGCGAAATAATTCTTGTAAGCCGCTAATTGCTGAATAGTGTATGAATAGGGGCTTTCTCTCTCATATGAGAAACCATTGTCAACATATGTCCAGGTGCAAGGATCGAACACATAGACCGCATCAAATTGTGAGAGAACATTTAGACTCAGATTTTCAGGGTCTCTCAACTCATCAATTGCCACACCTGCATATGAAAGAGCTCTGTAGAGCTTACGAAACTGCCCATATATTGAATCAATAAACCAAGTAGTATGAGTGAAATCAAATGCTACCTTAGCCAAAGCCTCGCGTGCGTCAATTTCGATGTTGAGTTCCTGCTGTAGAAATCCAGAAGACCGTACCAAAATCGTTGCTGTTTGATCTTCTACATTATCAGGTGCCTCAACTCTAAGACACACTTCGAAGCCGCCAGTTTGATTGACAAACACAGATGTGGGACCTGACAACCATTTAGAAGCAATGCCTTGATAGCTTATTGAAAACGTTGTATTGCCTGACGTAAAAATTGACACGGGGATTCTTTGGGTATGGTTTATGAAATATCGTTCAAATGAAAGCGGACTAATAGTAGGACTGATGACTGAAAGCAATGGTAGTCCACTTCTCTTCTGTACGAAGTCAATATAGAGGAGTGCCATTTTGATATTGATCAAACCTGCTCCAGCTTGCCATTCTTCATAGGGTAGGTTATCAGCTCCAATCATTATGGCTGATTTGATTAAACCGGGAGTCCATTTCCAACCATTCGTGATACAGTGTGAGATAATCTTTGAAGCTCCTGCTGCAGCAACTGGTGCTGCAAAACTGGTCCCTAAAACAGTTAGCCCATTCTCTTGATAGTAGCCTCGAGCCGCAATATCGGGTTTCATCATGCGATTGAGTAGTGGGCCAGTTGCAGAAAAGGAATAGAGTTCATTTGATTCATCAACTGCAGCAACTGCAATTACCTCAGGATAAATTGCTGGAGATTCTACTGAACTTCCAGTGATTCCTGCTTGACCGTTATTTCCAGCAGCAGCCACAATACATACTCCCTTATTGAAAGCCCATTTGACAGCCTCACCAATAGAATCGTTAAGGATGGGAGAGATTCCAAGGCTGAGATTGATGACACTACAATTCTCCTCAAGAACGGCCCAACGGATAGCAGCAACAATAGCAGCTGGTGTAGCAATATCATTGGAAGAAACCACTTTGGCATTTACAAGAGCAGCATCGGGATCCTCAGATGCAATTATAGATGCAATAAAGGATCCATGAGACACGCCGCGAGGATTGCTATCGGTTGTAGAGTTATCGGTTTCAGAATACCCTAGAGAAGTATTCACGAAACTTCGCCCTGCTACAACTCGGGTCTGAAGCTCTTGATTAATGTTGACTCCAGAGTCTATGATTGCCACGCGCACTGACAAGTTGGGTTGTGAGAAAGTCTGAGGCGCAGCAAAAAGTCCTACAATACTAGCGATGATTATGATTGTGGACAGAAGTAAAACTGTACCTCTTCGTTTCTTGGGTTCAACGACTTCATCCACAGTCAATTCTAGACATCCTGAATCTTTCTATTTTTGGCTTGTTTTCAGCAGTGTAACTCCTCATAAAGTCTGTGCGGAAGAAGCAATGGTTACAATGGAACAAACCAAACCCTTAATTCTATTCTCAATTCTTTGAACCTGAGGTTATGCCCTTTGGTCATGGATGACCCTGACATATATGAATTGGAGGAATCCGTGGGGATTGGTATCTTTGAACCCGGTCACCTCATAGAAAGTGAAATCAACAAGAATCAGATGCTAGGAGTTTTAGGTTACACAGCATTAGGTATGATTCTTCTAGTTGTATCAACCTTCATCATCATGATTCCATTGATGATGACACCGCTCATCATAATTGACATCTATACATTCTATGTCTATATTGATCCAATAGCGATGTTGATACTAACCTTTGCAGAGGTCGCATTCGTTGTGCCTCCTCTGTACTATATTCGAAAACATGGACTGCCGAAATCCGCCATTGGAATCAAGAACATGATCTCCCTTCCTGATGCCATTCTTGGTATCGTAGTCGGAGCAACAATGCTAGGTGCAAACATAGTAATTGCGTGGTTTGTAGAAGCGCTCACTGGACCCACTCCTCCAGGAGCAGAAGCT
>JAEORX010000171.1 GCA_016840685.1 Candidatus Thorarchaeota archaeon | reverse complement strand
CAATGGGTGGTAACTCCTCATCCAGTTTCCAGACAATTGCATCATGGATGTATCTTTGACGACCTCTCTCACCTGCTATCTGATCAATTCTATCTAGTAGGTCTGATTCGATTCGAAGACGGATACTCGCCATTGGAGTCTTTTTCTTCTTGCTCATCTCTCAACCACCCATGAGTTGGATCACTCAACATCTGCATCTACAATGAAGATGAAAAGGCTTCTCTTAATGAGATTTCGACACAGTTATAAAACAAACACGAAGTGACGCTGTGAACGCGACGGTGATTCCACATGGCGAACAAGGAGAAAGCCCTAAAACGTGAACTGATAAGACTCAGAAAGACACAGAATCCTCAACAAATTGATTTCAGGAGAATGCGCAAGCTCCGTGCTGCAAAGACGAGTCTGTCAAAGCTTAGACCAAAGAGGACCGTCGCTCCAGTAAAAGTGGCTTCAACTGAGAAGAAAAAGAAAGTCAAGCCTGCAAAGAAACCAAAGAAGAAAGAGCCAGAACTTGAGGTCATCGAAGACATGCCCGAACTAGAGGTCTTCGAAGATGAAGTTGAAGAGGCTGAAGAAGAACCAGAACTGGAAGTGATTGAGGAGGAACCAGAGCTAGAAGAGATCAGTGAAGACCTCGAGGACCTATATTCTTATGATGAGGACATTGATGAAGAGGACCTTGAAGAAGAGGACTCAGACTGAGCGTTTCTAGACCTCTCAAGACGCATGCAAAAAAATAAAGTCTGAGGGTACTATCAGCTGTTTGAGTGCACAGTAGAAAATGGTGATAGTATGACCAGTCTTCTTGAACTAATTAAAAGCCTCAGAGAGCTGTCTCCAAGAGAGCACACTATTCGAGGACTTGAGGGGCGCGTCGAAATAGGTCCTCAGACTGAAACTGAACAAACAAATACCACCATCAATAGAATATTGATAGCAACTTATCCCTCAGCTCGGGTTGTCACAAAAGCAACACAGGACAAGGCAAATCTTCTTGTCACCTACCGTCCACTGTTTCCGTTTGCCATTGACAGACTGTCGGGTTTGGATCTTGTTAGGGTTAGACTACTGACAAAGAACTACATTTCATCCTATGTCATAGGAAGTGGGTGGCTATGTAAAAGAGATGGATTGAATGATGCACTCATCGAAACTCTTGGACTCAAGAAGACGGGAGATTTCATGGCTGAGAGTGATTTTGGTGAGCTCATTGCCATTGGTAGGACCTGTAAACCTCATGGAGTCAAGAACCAGTCAGGTTTTGTCAACTATATAGCTGGAAAGATGGGGTTAGACTCTGTGTTATTCTCTGGAGATCTTGATGATGAGGTCAAAGATGTGCTTGTTATTGCTGGATACTACGTTGATATGCCAGAGATCATAAGCGCTAGAAATCAGGACCTAGACACCCTTATCACAGGGGAGCTCTCTCCAGAGATCAGACTGCTAGCAAATGAGGAAGGAATTAACACTCTAGAGCTTGGTGCTTTCACGACAGAAGAACCAGGTATGAAACGGTTAAGAGATGTAATGTGTCTTGAGTTTCCTGATCTCAAGGTCGAATTCACTGAATCCAATAGTCTAACAAAGGCTCTGAGACCATACAAGGACGATATGGCTTAGGATACATACTCCACATTCGGTGGTTTCCGAATCAGAACCACATTCTTGTGACGAGGAACACCAACATGCTCAGCTACAGGATTGCACTTTGTCCGCAGGATATGGACAGTGGGACAAGAAGGTTCGAACTCGGTCAGTGATTCAAAGTTACCCATGCCTTTAGCCACAATGAGCTCAGCAGACGAGAACAACCTCTTGAAGCTCTCAGAACTACGGTCGAGGTTTACTCCAATGGCTGCAGCCCCTGTGTCTCGAACCTCATCAGCACACTCAGCTAGACCCACCTCATCTGCATCAACCGTCGTTGCATCGTTCAGGATGGGACCACTCTTGACCACAGCAATGACTCTTGGACCAACGCGTCGGATTTCACGGATGAGGATCATGTCCAGAACAACCTCCCCTGCATTATCCATCAGATAGAGCACCTCTCCGACATTCTCCACATAAGATCGAAACTCATCTACCTGGTCGATCACAAGATCAGTTTCAACATTATCAAGAATCAACCGGAGCTCATCAAGACTGAAGTCGCGACCTGAAACATCAAACTCGATTGCGTTGGCTGCAGCTGTAATCAGAGTTGCCGTACGGAACCGCTTCATTGGGTCCTGATGCTCATCAACGAGCTTCTGAAGGTCCGGTAAGAGGTTCAGTGCCATCTCATTGGACTGACGCTTGAGGTTTCTGTAAGGGTCGTTTCCTGTCATCTTCTGGACAAGAAGGTCACGATCAGTACCGATATGACTTGGAACAGCATCGCTGTTGAAGTTCTCGCCAAGGAACTTCGTCATAGATTCAACTACTCTCATTCGTAGCTCTGGGTCATCAGTGGCTAATTTCACCTGATTGATTGCTCGTTCAAGGAGGCAATGTGCACACTCCAGGGTCACCTTCATATCGACTCGCCTAGGGGAGGCGCTTACTGCATAGTGAAAAATCATCCGGAAGGTGCTATTTCCGTAGCGGTCCAGCAAGACTCCTTAGAACATCGGCAGGACTCTCAGACTTTGCCACAGCTGATGCCAAGAGGACTCCTTGAGAACCAAGCCTCATAGCTGCTGCAACATCATCTCCGTTACTGATTCCTGCTCCGCAGAGAATAACGACGTCTTTGTTCACATTACGTATGAGTTCAACAGTACCACTTATCACCTCAGGTTGTGCCTGAGAGACCGAGATTCCTGTGCCTATTAGCTCGGGAGGTTCGACAGCTACAGAGTCTGGCTTCATCGTTGCAGCCGCTACACTCACCGCAGGATTGTTTGTGCACACTGTAGTATAGAGTTTCAGCCTTCTTGCCTTTGTGACTGCTAATTCGACATCTGCAAGCTGCATTCTGTTCTCTGAGTGATTCAAGAGTGTTCCAGAACACCCTGCTTCCACCAAAGCCTCTCCAAGAACATGTCCAGTGAATCGGCCTTGTTCGCCGGGGTCCATGTGTTGTGAGAACACTGGAATGTCGACAATCTGAGCAACACGATAGAGATCGGAGATCTGAGGAGCAACTACAATTGGCACATCAAACTCCTTTGACACGCTCTCGCAGGTCTTAGCAAGTGCAACAGCATTTTCACCTGTGGCTTGAGGATATGTCTTGAAGTTGATAATTACTACTGGAGTCTTGATAGCAGACACAACAGCACCACCTGAATGTGTCAGATGGACTTGAAACCCGATTTTAAACTATTGCTAAAGAGTTCTACCGTGCAGCACCGATGAGTAACTTCAGGACTGGAACTCGGGCATATCCTCTTCTGTTCAGATCAATGATTGGCTTTCGTGCCTCGATTTTGATGAACTTCCCAGCATCAGATGCTTTGTAGTATTTGAGGTAAATCTTTGAGAACTCTGAGAATGTGGCTGCTCCAAGCAGCTCACTCACTGCATCATTTGAGATTCTTATATGAGCGTCCTCATCTGTTGCTTTACCAACCTTTGTTTCTATATTTCCAAGAGGTGCTTTTCCAATCCAGAATCGTTCACCCATCGCCATGAACTCGAGCATAAACTCATGTGTTCCCTCTAATCCATCAGCCATCCTTGCATCATTGAGCATGTACACTAGCCTGTCCTGGATAGAGTCGTGGTAGGGGATGATGTCCCCTCTCCCCTCAGGCACAGGTTCTACTTCGAGGTCTACTGGAGCTTCTTTCACTTCTTCTTTGGTCTCAACTACTACTTCATCTACTGGTGTCGGTTCAGCTTCAGCTGTTTCATCATCTTTCTTTTTTCGCCGGAAAAATCTTGACATATTCGAGTTCGCTCCTTACAGAGAGCAATACATGTCCCCGTCTTGCTCACGGTTCTGGTAAAAACAGATATAGAAAAAGATAGCTCAGTCGTATCTATGCTCACGGGGGTTCAGGAGGAAATTCCTGGATAGGCGTCATTTTCTGGAGTTGAGCAACGAGAGGGAGACTATTGGAGGGCTTACGGTCACCCCAGAGCTCATCCACAAGCAGATCCCGGATTGCTATCCGAATCACTTCTGAGCGATTGGGATACTTGTTTTGCCCAATCAGCTTGTCAACACCTTCGACATAGGACTCTGGAAGACAGATTGTGACGACTCGCATTCTACACCAAGAGAAACCAATACAAACTACATAATGAACCAGTGTCTGATTGTAGTGCGTATCAGGGTATTACTAGGTTCTTCATGGTTTTAGCACTAGTTTGTCAAATTGCTCTCCTCTTTCGAGGATTTCATGGGCCTTTTTTGCCTTCGATAGGGGCAGGACCCGGTCAACAACTGGTTTGAGATCTCCACTCCATACTAGCTTGAGCACATCACATAACTCTGCTCCACTCCCTATGGTTGAGCCAAGTATCTCAAGCTGTTTCCAAAAGACCAAGTTCAGATTAGTCATAAGGTGAGGGGAGCAGCTACACTCTGATTGAAATCTAGCCTGCAATGGTCAGGGACGGATATCACATGTTCTGCATCCACTGAGAGCAGGTCAGCATACCCTCCACGATAGTGCTCACCAAGTATCCCGTATTGGGCGCAGAGTGACTCCTCACCACGGACACAATATTCACATGCTCCGCAGGACCGACCAGGATCAATCACGACCTTCATCCCGCGCTGTAATTCATCGGGTACATTTTCTCCAATCTCTTTGATTATCCCTGATATGTCACTACCAAGGATGTGAGGCATCCCTAGCTTGAAGCCAGGAATCCTAGCTTGTACAAAGAGGTCGAGATAATTCAGGGCTACCGCTTTCACATCTACAAGCACCTGTTGTGGTCCAAGCTCAGGGTCTGGGAGGGCTTCATGCTTCAAAACGTTTGGAGGACCATGTTCATGGAATACTGCTGCTTTCATATCATATCAAGAGCCATCATGACACAGTTTGACAGAAAGCCTCGTATAAATTACTCATTGGACAAGTTTAAGACATTGTCCTAATGTGACGGACTCAGTATCTAGGTGATGACAATGGCAAAAGGAAAGGCCGGTAAGGTACGCGCAAGCCACATTCTAGTTGACAAACACAGTCAAGCCCTTGCTCTCATTAGTAGGATCAAAGAGGGCGATGACTTCGCGTCAATAGCGAAACAGTACAGTAGCTGTCCATCAAAGAAAAAGGGTGGAGACCTGGGGTGGTTCACTAAGGGTCAGATGGTTCCAGAGTTCGAAAAGGCTTCATTCAACCTGAGTGTGGGGGCAATGACTAATGAGCCCGTGAAGACAAAATTTGGTTATCATATCATAAAACGAACTGGATAATCCAGCGTGTGTGCATAAGACAGATATTGAACATATCTACTCCTTAGCAGATTGATAGTTAGCCTATTGATTTACTTGAGGGGTCTTCATGCTGTCGTTATATAAACGTCTAGAGTTTGTTC
>JAEORX010000170.1 GCA_016840685.1 Candidatus Thorarchaeota archaeon | reverse complement strand
CTTGATACTGTATTCTCTCTGCTCAGCGACGAGATGGGGGCAAGAGATACGCTCTTCTTCTACACGACGAATCATGGAGGTAGTGGTGGAATTAGTGTTTGGGGTCCAATGGATTCAAGCGGAGCACTGACCCACACACAGGTTTCAGATTGGCTCGATTCCATTACCTGTGACCATATGATCATTGTAATGGAGCAGTGTGTTTCAGGCAAGTTCATCCAGTATATTAGCGCTCCCAACCGGGTGATTCTGACTGCCTGTTCCGATGGTGAGAGCTCATACGGGTGTGACACAGAAGGTCAGTGGGATGAATTCGTGTACCACTTCATGTCCGCACTCATTGGGATCAAGTTACCTGGAGGTATCGGGGACGCAGATGCCGATTATATCTCGGATGGAAAAATCTCAATGAGGGAGGCTTTTATCTATGCAGCAATCCATGACAGCAGGGAAGAAACCCCTCTCTATGATGATAATGGAGATAGTATCGGCTTAACGGTAGGACCTGTAATCTTCGGTACCGGATTCTACGGAGATACAATTTTCCTCTGATTTGAAGTAAATGTAGAACCTAGGGAGATTGATGATTCAGCTTTATCATTCTCCCATTTCTATTTCATCAAAAGCAAATAGCTGGAAACTTAGAAGAAACCTATGCAAAGTCGATTGTAAGCTTATCCAGGAACTCTTGTGCTTTTTTCGAGTCTAGATAAAGAACAGTCTTCTCTGAGTTAGAATACTTCTCTAGGATAGGAAATGTCCCCCTTTTCGCCCTCTTCGGATGAGTCCAAATCCACTTCAGAAAATCGTAGTCAATCTTCTCATCGCAGCCTTCTGGAAGTTCGGCACGGACCTTCCCATGGTTCACAATCCTTCTTTTCATTATTCTCCAGATTGCTACAGGACGTCTCACTCGAAGATAGATCGCTGTGTCAGCTCGCTGTATTCTATCATCTAGTGTACTTGAGTAGTTGCCATCCATGACCCACTCGTCCTCGTCAATGAGTCTTCGAACTATAGAAGGCCATTCCTCTTCCGGAGTTGGAATCCAGTTCGGTCTCCAGTAGTGGGAGTCGAGGTGGATACATGGAATACCTAATTTGTCAGCTAGTTTTTCAGCGAAGCTCGACTTTCCTGAGCCGCTATTGCCCAAGACAAGCACTCTTTTCATTCCACACACTCTTGTCCAGTTCATACAAACATCATGCTATTTATCAGTCACGTTCCCCTGGATTTTTTCATGAAGAAGGATCCTAATGATATTGTAAGAGAGGGATATGACAAGATAGCTGAAGAGTATGATGATTATAGGTCTGCTTTCAGTGCTGAAGAAGAGCTTGATGAATTCATGAGTTTCGTAAAACCTAACAGTCATATCCTAGATGTTGGCTGTGGAACTGTCATGGTTACTCGAGCTCTTGTTGATAATGGACTACAGGTTACAGGAATCGATATTTTTCAGAAGATGCTTGACTTGACCAAATGCAGAGTACCTCAAGCAATCTTTGAAATTGGAGTCATGACAGCACTTGAGTTTGAGGATGATTAATTTGAGGAAGTGATTCAATGAGTGATTCATCGAAGAATACGTGCGCTGCAAGGGAGCTAATGAATGGCATGAAGGCAAGTTGTTCGCAGGCAATCTTCGCTACGTTTGGTCCTTACATGGGAGAAAAAGGAGTTGACGTCGAAACCTGTATGAAGATCGCATCTGCCTTCGGCGGGGGAATAAATCTCACCGGTAATGTCTGCGGGGCTTTGACAGGTGCTCTAATGGCAATTGGCCTAGAATTTGGTGATGAAAACCCAATGAACCCAAAGGTAGCTGAAATCTCTACTCGATTACTTGAAGAATTCAAGGCAATCAATGGGTCAATCCTGTGTCGAGACCTGATCCAATATGACGGGGGCACAGATGCTGTTGATATGATGAAAGCATTCGAAAGCGGAGCATTCGACAAGTGTTTGAAATATGTTGAAGATGTATCAAGGATATTAACAACCTATATTGAATGAACTGACTGCTTAGTATATTGGCAATCTTTGCAAATTTCTTTATTAGGTGCAACAGAATCCTTAAATCAGAAACGAGTAACCCTCGTCTAACTAAGCCGGTCTGGCGGAGAAGCTTACGCGACAGCCTGCAGAGCTGTTTTACTTGGGTGCAAATCCCAAGGCCGGCTCCATTTCTTGTAGCAGCATAAATTGTCTCATTATTTCTTCTTCATAAAAAAAACCAGAGCAATGATTAGAACACTTCCAATTACAATTGATGATAGCAGAATATCAATGAGCTTTATACCTACCTCAAAAGTCTCCACGTCCCTTACAACTTCAAGGGTTAGGTTAGAATCCTTAACTTCTATATCCACAATATATTGACCAAAATCCAAGCTAGTGAATTGACCTGTATAATTGCCATCGTGGTTGTCATCTGTTAGTTCTATAGTGTCAGAAAGTGATCTATCGTCAAAACGATAGACAAGTGCAGTCACGTTTTGGATATTTGTTGAGAGTATATCTCCAAGTTTATCGTTCAGGTTGTCGATGACTGCACCTATGATGACATCGGTGCCCATTAGTCCCTTGGAAGAAATTAAAGAGGTGGATGTGACTCTAGACAATCCAAGCACACGTCTGACAACCTCAGCACAAACCTCTGAGGTCGGTGCTTTGAGATACCCACCACCAGTTAGTCCTCCACCTCTACCACCGGTAATCATACACCCATCCGCTACTGCTTCCATACCTTCTATTGGAGTAGCCCCAGCCTCCCTCATATGGGCACTGCTTAGAGAATATGACACCACTTTACTTCCATTTACAATGCCATTTGATTCAGCAACTAATCGAGTACCAGTACACACTGACGCAATAATCAAACCCAAATTATATGCATCTGCAATGAATGTCAATGCTGCGCTTTCTGTTCTTAGCGTCTGCCATTGGATTCCTGATGAGACAAAGAGACAGTCAAATTCACAAACCATGTTTGGAGTCATCTCCTGATGTGTGTATTCAACTATGATAGTTTCATTTTCACCTGTGCCTGGTTTTCGACATGATGTGAGATTATGATTTAAAGAATAGGCCACAGTAGTGACATTGACACCCCACGATTCAAATATCTCTCGTGCATCATAGTAGTTCCATCCGAAATTATCCGCGATGAACATCAGGACCTTAATATCTGAAATTTCTATATCAATCTGTGAAGACACGACAGAGGGATTTGAGGATGTGACTGAAATCATAAGGAGTGTTATGAGTAAAATATACCTCCATTTCATAACAATCGTAAATATATTCCAATCCCATTATATTAGGCATAGGTTCAACGCTGTTTTTGAATTCTGAACTAGCAAGTGTAAAGCTACTGGTTTTTAGGGATTGTATTGCTCTTTTTATTTGATTTTTATGCCGGTTCTATCCGGGTGCAAATCCTAAGGCTGGCTCCATTTCTTTTCTATCTAACATTGTTGATGGCAGATTTAGCTGTGTCATGTTTGACTTTCATTATATTTGAAACCAAAGTGAATTGCCGATTCTGTGCTTGCATGTCTTGCTGAAGTTGAAGATACTGAAGATTGAATGACTGTTGCATCTCTGAAGCTCCGGAGCTATCTTTTAGTTTAAGCAGTTTCTCCCCATGTTTTGTTAAATTGTCAAGTTGCTTACAAGCGATACCCAACCAACTATTGTATTTCTTTAGTTCTGCATTCTCATAGGATGAAAAACCTCTAGGAGCCGATTGCTTTGAAAGCTTATGCAGAATCTTTCTAGTTTCCTTGAGTATCTTAACACGAGTTTCTAGTTGTCTTCTATCTAACATTTTAATCACCCAACACTGTAAATCGACAGGATAGATGTTATAGTGTTATAATAATCCTTCCAGAATTCACTTTGCATTAATGAATCAACCTGCAATAGGAGTTATAATAACGGAAAGCATTGTAAGTACGATTTCCATGCAGGCTACAAAAAACCCGACTGATGTTTTCAGTTGCCAGAAGTGCGGGAATTGTTGCCGACAGTATTGGGACATCATTCTTACAAGGGAGGATGTGTTGAAATGGGATCGACACGGCAAGAATGAATTCTTAAAGCACATCCAAATTAATCCTCTTTCTATTTCACCAGCTGGTTTGAGTGATTACACATACGGGGAATCTGTGATAGAAATACCTGGCTTAGTTGAAAGAAGAGAAGAGAATAAAGAATTCAACAAGGTGGAGTTCGAGAAACGACTTGAAGCAATAAGGAATTTTGTACTCGAAAACCATGATTACCATGGTGAAGGTGAAGCTAGTCTCCCGGTTTATAGTTACTTTTCCTTCTTCTTCCCTGTTGATACATACTTTGATGGAGTTGGTGCTTTTCCCATATTCAGACCTCGAAGCTTCACAGTCATGTTGAAGGGATTGAATCTCGAGGTGAAATATGTGTTAAGTTTTGATTCTCATGGACATTGTATTTTCTTGAACGAAAACCTCTGTTCAATTCACGAGATAAAACCAGTGGCTTGTCAGAAATTTCCTTTCAATCAGGATGGATCGTTGCGAATAGATGAACGAGTGTTGGAAATATGCCAGGGAATTACTAACTCCATTTAGAGGTTTTAGCTGGGTGCAAATCCCAGAGTCGGCTCCATTTCTTCCACTAGATGTTTTCTAAGGCAAGACAGGAAAGCAGAGTGCATACACGATAATGCTATACTGTTTCTCATATTCGTTTCAGAGCAATGAAAGCAACAGCAATGGTTTCAGTTCCCGACTAAGAATGCAGAATTTATGTATTGACTCTTCAAACTTAACAAAGGCAGTAACACATTTGCTCGATTATGCAGAGTGGATGATTGCAAAGAACTCGTCAGTCACTTGAAATCCGCATTTCTCATAGAGAAATCTTGCTGGATTTGACAGAGTCACAGCAAGATTGATTTTTTGGACAGAGTCATCGGAATGTAACAAATCAAGAATTGTGTTAACGAGAAGTGCTTTTCCGAGTCCCTTTCCCTGATAGACTGGTAAAAGACCTATATCCGAAATGCCCACATCATGACCTTTCCCCGTAATCATACAATATCCAATAGTCTGTTCCCCTTTGACAAGTACCTGGGAAACACCGTCAACGAATTCTCCAAAGGTATTCCCTTCAAGTTTCTCTAGGAACTCCAGTGCCTTTTCCTTTGAGCTGAAGAACTCAGGGTATATTATCGCGTCAACATGGTTCCTGTTAGCTTCTGCAGCAATGTCTGCAACCTTGTCCCTCATAGTCGTTTGATATGGTATCAGCGAAAAGCCCTCAGGCAATACCACCCTATGATTTTTCATTAATTCATCTCTGGATGCTGACATTCCAGCTCGTTTGTATTCGACGTAACCCCGACGAAGCAATTCTGATTTTATATGCTCTGTCATTTTTGGGAAATCGATTCTCTCAGGGGGCGTCTTTATTTCTTCAAAGCACCAATCAAGGATCTTGCTCTCGAGCATATTGATAGAGTCTTGATCTAAGTCTTCATTTGTGTTGTCTATCCAAATCGCATGAATCTTACCGCTGAC
>JAEORX010000169.1 GCA_016840685.1 Candidatus Thorarchaeota archaeon | reverse complement strand
TTCACCATTTTCAAGTGAAAGTTGATTCCTGCCTTTTTGAATTCTGATTGGATCTTCTCGAATCCTTTCATTTTTTGTACAAAGACCAAGGTCAAATTTTGAGAGGACTTCATACCCTAGAGATGTGAACCAGCGGTTTCGGAGGAGGACCAACTCTCCTTGTTCTGGTATTATTTCAATGCTATTCTCTTTCATCTCTAAAGCGTAGATTATAAGCTCAGTTCCTAGACCCGGAATAGCTACATCTACCATCCAATAGACCTTCAAGAGTGATGGGAAGAGTTACTGCTGCAATAGTAGCTCGGGTGAAGCTGAGTATGAACTCAATGGCCACTCAAACCACCTCGGATTCAATCCTTCTCAGATATCGTGCAATCAGGTCATGCCACTCAGAGAGTGTCCTCCTATAGGTCGCATCCTGAGATAGGAGGAACTGTGACATTCTATATGAAACATCTTGTCGAGTTGATGGAGGTAAACTTTGAAATGCATGATTTCCAGGTGAGTCATAGACTCTCGAAACCTCAGATTCCCTATCAATCAGTTTTTGGAGCATAGAACGAGCATGTTCGAACTCTGACTCGGTAATATGAATACCAAGTGTTGAGAAACCGAGCAGTGCAGCTCTGACCCTGTCTTTGGAGGCTTCGGGCTCTTCATCATAGGCACTCATACGTTCACTGATTCCCAATCTGAACTCCCTTGCTACAGACCGATAGTACCTCTCAACAATACCTCTTGGAGTTTCACGAGTTTCCACAAGATCGATGATTCCCGCATTATTCAACTTCTGCACATGGTGAAGTACAGTGCCTGGTTTCTTCTTCATAGCCACTGACAATTGCTTCACAGTCATGGGTTGGTTCACGAGATATTTGAACACAATGTCCTTTCGTGTCTTGTCAAGTAGCAGTTTTATGATCTTAGGATTTGTGACTATTTCGAATTCTTTGATACGTTTAGTTGATACCTTGGGATTCATGTTCAATCACCTCCTCCATGAGTATAGGTTGCGTCGACCTTAGCTGCGAGAATCATGTAGATTCTAGTGAGTACAATCGACACTGCTGGAATCACAATGAAGACGAGAGCGAGAATCGCTAGAGGTCTGTATGGTTCCAAAAATACAGCAGGCATGAGAGGTCTCCAGAGGAATGCTAATTCGTTGAATACTGGAAGGAGAGGAACGCCAACAATTAGAACGATAATGAACCAGGCTCCCAACACTCGACCAGGAAACTGACAAGTTAGTCTGATTGACCTACCAGCTGCTCGTACTGCAGATAAGCCATCAATGATGCCCGGAAATGTGAGGGAGAGCATCCCGTTTACTAAGACTATCCATATGATAATTAATGGGATTAAGATCTCCAGTTCCGCATCTGTAGGTGGGTTCCATACTGGGTATGAAATTGACAGGAATGCGAAAATTATGGGGGCCAATGTGATAAGAGCATGTAGAAGTCCTCCGCCTAGTAATGAAAGTCCTCTCTTTCCATACCAAGAGAATGCACTCTCAGCTTGAGTTCCATCACTCTCCACAATTTCTCGTGCCATTCCGAACAATGCACCAAGTGCTATGAAGAATGGTGCAAGGAGTGGTAGGACTAGAAACAGGACCAACAAGACAAGAGCGAGACCACTTGTCTCGGAGAACCCTGCAACGATTGATTCTAGCAACCAGATTAGGAAGGGAAGTCCCAGTGTGATTAGAACTGGAACTACAACAACCAACAGAATCACCACGAGAAGAACTAGACTGACTAACAGTATTCCAAGCATTGCTAGTCCAAATGACAAAATATTCCTTACAGCAAGCGTAAAGCCCACTTTGAAATCCTTAATTATCCCCGTTTGTGGTGGTGGCGCTTGGGAACTTGTTTCTGTGAATCTTCTATCATTATCTTCTGGATCCGGATAGTTACTTGGCCAACCCATTTTGATACCTCACTTGTTTGATTGTGAAAAGAGGGGTGTGACCCCACCAGAGTTTGATGGGGTCACTGTGGAGATAGAGAGTACGATTGTTAGAATGGAAAGAAATACCATTAGTGTCAACTCATCTTGTGAATTGCTTTGAGATGTCAGGTTCAAATGTTGCTCTGATTCGAGCCATCTCGGAAGAAACTTCAGACTGCTCCCAAATTCCAGGGTTGATTGGATCCCCGTATTTCAGGTACTGGATCAGTCTAGCTTCATCGTAGATCTTGTTTGCTGCGGCGACGCCACCTGGCAGAGCCAAAACGATTGCGCCGGGTACAAGAGCAACCAGATAGAACAAACCAGCCATGCCTGCAAGAGCTGCGAGAATTCTCATTGCTCGACCAGCAATTACTCTATTGAGTGAGAAACTCAATGACTCTTGAGGAGTGATAGTGTACGATTCCTTTGCTTTGATTCGTGCATTATACATTACTAAATACCACGCAAATACCTTGAACGACTCCGGAACGATGTGTTTCTATCTAACGTTCCGGATTTGTCTAACGTTCCACTAGAACAAACCTTTATAAATTCTACTATAAGCGCCATCAAGCATCTATGCATCTAAGAAACACACTTACAAGGAATAATCTGAATCTAAATTAGAGATGCACGAGAGATACGCTTCTCCCGTGCCCTAACAACCAATCGTGTCTATCGAGCGAAACCCTGCAGTGTACCAGGTCTGTCATGAGCTCTGATTCGAGTCATCTCAGTTTCTGATTCGACATCGTCCCAGCTACTTTGTTGAGTAATCATATTGGCTCTTACCCACTGGATCAATTCGGTCTCATCACGAATTCTAGATATCAGAGATACCTCAGCAGGAAGAACTAGGAGGATCAGTCCTGGTATGACTGTAAGTGGTACGAGCATCAATCCAGCTAATGCTATACATACTGCACAGCGAATTGACCTCCCGAAAATGAAGCCTTTCAGGACTGGCTTTGGAACTTCCGCATACCTCAGTTGCTCAGGAATTTTTTTCATTCGCTGTAAATCTTCCATAATAAACTCACCACACGATATGATATCTTGGATGAATTGATTATATAGCTCTTTGTTCAGCGCAAGAATTCATCTTTTCGTCGAAACGGCTTCCGTATAAGACCAAGAAATCCTTTTCACAGGATAATTCCTGTCTTTGGTCCCATAGGAGACAATGAGGTGAGAGGACTCAGACGAGCTCTGGTAAAGGTCATAGTCTTAGTTCCAATTACACTCATAGCTGCAGCTCTTGCAATTGGTCCTGGTGGTCTTGTGTCGAACACTCCTGCGACAAGACTTGGTGTCCATGCGATGATGGCATTTTGGGTGTCAATTCCAGTCGCATTGAGTGTATTATCATATCAAAGGCGAAAGCTTCGTGTTAACGTACTCATCATGACTGCTCTAGTTTTTCCAATGATCGTGCACATTGGCAGTGCGGTCAGGAATCGTTTGATAATGCCTGAACCGATAGTTGAAAGAACATACTTCGACTCTTTTGCAGACTTCTTCGAAATGACGATGTTTGCACTTCTTCTTGCAAGTGCTGTTATCTGCATGATGCTGAGTCCCAATGAGGAACAACCAAAATCTAATCCATTCTTCTTGGGAGTCGCTCTTATACTACCCTTGGCACTTTTCGGTGCCTCTTGGTTTTTCTTCTCTACGATCATGACGCTTGAAATGCTGAACGTATTAGCTTGGGTTCTTGGTTCTATTATATTTGTGAGTTTCTCCTTGATTTTCATTCTAGTCCCAAGAATAAGGAATCATGGAGCACTCTTTGATACTGGGTATATGACAAGCGCATTACTCCTTTTCTCAATATCTGTTATCTCTCTATTATTCAATCTTCATGAACCTACATTGAATTGGGAATTTGCTGAAACCGTGCAAATGGCGGGCTGTGTACTTCTTGCTTTGGCATTGGGAGTACCATTTCTAAAGGCTGCAGGATTTCGTCGAAGATTCGCATATACCATAATCATCGGATTGATACTTATGGCGTACTTTCCGTTCCTACTGACAATCGCAATCGAAACCATGCCTACATTATTCCCTCTAGGTCCGCCTAATGTTCTTGCATATACAATCATACACCTTGGCGCTGCATCTTTATCAGCTATGATGGCTATTCTTCTATACATCTACCCAAAGAAGATAGCCTCATGGACTCAGTATCCAATGATTGGTATTTTTGGTATGTGGTCTGGTATTGCTGTAGTCCAAGTAATTTTACTAATTTTCCCTGAAGTGGCTCCCTTGGGAGAACCAATCACTCCATACAATGTGGGAAGTCTGTTAACCTTAGGTCTACTATACCTCACGATTCGTTGGACAAAACAACACCCGACAAATCTAGGAGAAACACCATCTGCGTTCAAAATGACTCTATTTATAGCTGGTCTGATTTCATTAGCTTTGGCTGGTGAAGGAATAAACCAACTAGTCCTCACTTCCAATCCAGACCTGTCGGGAAATCCCATGAGTAATGTCATCATTCTAGTAACAAACCTATTCATCATGTTTGCTTTTGCGTACATCATCTTCCTGCTATCTGAAGGTTCAGGTGGTGAAGCTCCAGTGGAGTTGTATGTAGTTCTGTTCCTTGCGATGTGGATTTTGCCGAATATTCTGAGAAGTTATTACACTCTATGGACACCTGGTTGGTGGATATCTGAGATACTCCTTTTCGCTGGTCTTCTTGCTGGTACACCTCTGTTTACTTGGCTTTATGTGAGAACAATGCATGAAGTAGAGGACTCTCATAGGAGGGCGAATATGTATGCAGATTTATTGATGCACGATATTTCAAACTACAATCAGATGATGATGATGTCTTTAGAACTCCTTGGTTCAGAAGATATTTCGGAGAACCAACGAAAACGGGTCGCCGATGATGGTCGTCAAGTGATTTCTTTTTCAGAACAACTGATTAGCAATGTGCGTCTCTTAAGCGAAGCTGATAAACTCCAGATTAAAGATCTTCAACCCATGAATCTTGTCAACAACATCGTGAGTGCACTTGATATCTTTACCCGAAGAGTTGGCACAGGTGAGCTAATAGTCAATTTCCAATCTGAAGACTCAAAAGCTGAGGTCATGGCAAATGAGCTTTTAGTTCACATTTTCCTAAACATTCTTTATAGCGCATTGGAATGTCGTGCAAGAGGGGAAACCGTCACTATTGGTATTCAAGAGATGGAGAAAGCTGGCGAAGCTTTTTGGCAAATCATCATCAAGGCACCTGGAAGAAAGATAGATGATGAGAATGAGTATAGCAGTGGAACACTTGGTCTTCTGGCGGCGGAACTGATGACCAAATCTCTAGATGGTCAGTTTTCAGTTGACACCTATACTCGGACCGATGTTTGTGAAGGACGGTTGTTTTCGATATTACTCCATGCAGCCAATTTCTGACTCTTACTACCCATCAATTCATATTGCAAGAAGACCACTAACGAGATTCAGCGGAGTAATGTAAACCATGGGACGCACATATCTGACGACTAATCACCATAAGAAGAGAGTAGAAAAGCTCGCAAGCAAACTAGCAGAAGAGAATGTTGAGTCTTTCCTGATTTTCAACTCAAAGAACATCTTCTAT
>JAEORX010000168.1 GCA_016840685.1 Candidatus Thorarchaeota archaeon | reverse complement strand
GCATGAGAAAATTAACCACAGGATGCTTGGCTGATTCGCCATGAATAGAATACTCCACAATTTCAAAAGAAAAATGGACTAGCCTCCATATTACGACTGAGTAGGTAATGCTGATAGATGCGGGTAGTGATTGAAATGTCTTGGTTCTTTAGTTTGATACCCGAGCAAGTGACTTTGCAAGCTTCTTCTTAGCCTCCAAATCACTCTGACGATTTATCATGATCCTCTGTGCCTGTGGTGAACCAGCGCCATGCATTGATTCTGTGAGGTAACCCACTGCAGCTCTTCCTAATGTCAGATTCTCAATTAGTCTCAACATCTTGATGCGGTCCATTGTGTCGATTCCGTCAGCACCTACCAGATACTTCTCGACGATGTCTCGTGTTTCTGGATTACTCAGCTCTCGTGCACTCGGACAAGTCACAAAGAGTCCACCGGCGATGTCCTGTAACAATCGAGAGATTTCATATGGAAACCTTGTCACATTCTGTTTACACACATTCGCAAGAAGAAGGTCGACGAGGTAGTTTCCAGCAGGAGTTTTCTGACCCGCAGCAGAGCAGGCTATTCCACAGGAATATAGGGTTTCATTTAGATGAATCATCTCTGTAATCTTGTCACGGATGTGAGATGCCTTCTCGACACCATTGTACTCAGCAATAGATGCTGCAGCACCCACTAGCACATCACCGACTCCAACCTTACAACCACCATAGCTCTGTCTGTGATATGCGGCAAATGATTCAACAAGACGACTGCAGAACTCACTCTCACCATTCATGAAGATTCGCTCATTTGGTACAAACACATCGTCAAACACAATGAGACACTCTTGACCGCCATACACAGGATTTCCACAGTCTATATCCCCAGATTCAGTTTCATCAAGACGGCGAAGGTCGCAAGATTGTCTTCCATAGTAGTAGGTTATTCCCTCGGCATCAGCAGTAACAGCACAACAAATGGCATAATCTTTGTCCTCATTCCGCATGGCTAATGTTGGCATGATGAGATGTTCATGCGAGTTGACGGCACCAGTCTGATGGGCTTTTGCTCCACGTATGATAACACCATCATCCTGTCTGTCAACAACATGTACATATACATCAGGATTCTTCTGCTCTGAGGGGCGTTTGCTGCGGTCACCCTTAGGATCAGTCATGCACCCATCGATGGTCCAATCCTCAACCTCTGCCTGTTTGACATACTCAATGAACCTCTGATGATAATCCGTGTTGAATTTCTGATCAATCTCATAGGTCGTCAGATAGACGGCATTGAGGGCATCCATGCCCACACATCTCTGAAAGCAGGTTCCAGATAGCTGACCAAGAACACGTTGCATCTTGACCTTATCCTGAAGGTCTTCGGTATTCCTGTGCAAGTGACAAAATCTGTTGATTGTGTTTCCAGTGATTACAGACTTGGCAGTCATCAAATCCGTGAATCTCTCATCATGGGCCAGATCATAGGTGAGAGCTACCGAGTTGATTGATGCTTTTATTATCGGATGATCTATGGGATTCTCAATCCTCTCTCCCAGCATGTAGATCCTGAGGGGTCCACGTTTTCTCAGACTCTCTATATACTCCTTACCTGTTTTCAGGACCATGTTAGACAACTCCATTGCGAGATGCGATTTTATCTGATACTCCTGAACCACTTAAGAGCTATGCTCTCTCATAGAATTTTACCTGCCTGATTATCCTCTGTATTTTTCAAGAATCTCAATGACTTCACTATCAGGAACATCATACCAGTTTCGATATGCATTAGCCACCGCAAAAATAAATCCGGATTCTATTCTCGGACATATAAGAGTACTACCTGATTCGCCAATTAAGTCAGCAGCGCTTCCTGATGACGTTGGAACTGCGACTGTGATACTATTTGAATTCAGACTCCTTACAGACTCAATGGCCGCCATCATGGTGTATCCACTAGCGAGTCCATCATCCACCAAGATAACATCCCTCTCAGATGGGGTAACAATACCCACAAAACCTCGATAGTCAGCTCTTCTTTTGTCTATCTGCGCCTGCGTATGTTTTACAACCAAGTCGATTTGCCTCGAGTTCAATCCTATTGACCTCACTAGACGTTCATTGAGTAGTAATGATCCGTGGGAAGTCAATGCACCAAACCCAGCTTCAGGATTTCCTGGGACTTGCAACTTCCGGACAATTATAGCATCAAGCTCAGCGTCCAAGGACTTGGCAATTTCAACTCCAACAGGGATTCCACCATTGGGTATAGCAAGAACAACTGGGCGTGTTTCAAATGGTATGTTTTTCAGCTCTCGAGCCAAGACCAGTCCAGCTTCTGTTCTATCCTCATATGAGTACAATTAAGACGCCCCATGTTATTTGTTAGACCTCCCCATTATTTCTACATAAGGAGTATGGAAAATTGGTTTCCGTCCTTATCTGATACCCGAGTCTTCATTTGCCACTCATAGCCACTTCGTCTGTTTCAGTTTCATCACTCTTTTTCATTGCAGATGTAATTCTCAGAAAGGTATCATCGATGAGAAGTTCTTCATCTCTTGCCACTGTTGTGGGAGGTCGTTGTTCTCGATCTATACCAGGTACGTAATCGAAGACTTCGCTAAGTTTCGAGTTTAGGAGTGTAAACAACTTCGACAATGGTAGCTCCATTGGGCAGACATCTTGACACTGACCGCACCCAACACATGAATCAGCAACATGCGCAAGTCTTGTGAGCGGGAATATTCCGTTGGGAGGAATTTCACCACCAACCAAATATTCTCTGTTCGCCTCTAGTAGACAATTTTCGCAATAACAGATTGGACATACATCTCTACAGCCGAAGCACTTGATACATTTGCTGAACTCTTCTGTCCAGTACTTTAGCCGATCTGGGAGGTCCATTTCAAGTAGAGGGTTGAAATCGCGTTCCCGCCACATCATTGCGTGTTCAAGTTCCATTTTGTCCTTTTGTGCTCGCATCTCGATACTTTCTTTCTTAGGCTCACTGATGGTAATGTAACCTTTCTCTATAGCTGACTCGAGTAGAGATCGCCCTTTATCTGAACACACCTCAACAAAGGTTCCAGCCTCCTCAATATCCTCTGTACCCCATTTCCCAAGTGCAAGATCCGCAAAGGTGGGGATATTGAACAAGCATCGGCGGCAATTTTCACGACGACCTAAACCTTTCTCTTCGAGTTTCTTAAGGTCCATCGATTTGGTAGTCCCGTCCTCAAGCGTGATTGTAAATTTACCATCATCGATATCCTCAGCTACAACACTGTTTGGGTCAACTTTGAACTCCTGAATGTACATCTTCCTAGCCGTCGCTGGTGATATTGTGCCAGTGCAATTCAATCCTATTAGAGTTACATTATCGGTTTCAATTTGATTCCTTTTCTGAAGTTCAATGATTGCTCTAATATCACAAGGTTTGCCAACAATGGCAAGCTTCATCTTAGCAGCGCCTTCAAGATACTCCTTTACAAATCGAGGAATGTTTGGAAGTGAACAATGTAGTGATCCTGCGGTGTGTATCAAGTCTTCAGGATTAGTTATCAAAACAGGTACTCCTGAGAATCGGTCGCCCTTCATAGCTCTCACTGTTACAACACCATCAATAATCCCATTTTCCAAGGCACTCTTGAGTATCGACGTGACCACGCCACCAGATTCAGCCTTTTCTAAAATAGCTGGATCTGTTGAACGAGCTATGTACATGTTGTTGCTCATTTTACCACCTCCACATTGACTGCACATACCTTGTATTCAGGCATCCCGCATGATGGATCCAAAACAGGATTGGTTATCTTGTTGGCACAAGACTCACTGAAATGAAATGGGAGGAATACAAATCCCTCAGGCACATCATCAGTGATCTGAGCTTTTGCCTCAACAGTTCCACGTCTCGTGCTCAATGAAACCTTTGTTCCTTCTCGGATGTTCTTTGCAGCAGCATCTTTGGGATTGACCTGACAGTAGTTTATTGGTACTTCAGCATCTAGCTTTGGAGTTCGTCGACTCATTGTACCTGTGTGATAATGAAATATGCTTCTTCCAGTTGAAAGGATGAAGGGATACTCCTTGTCTGGTATCTCTGCTGGTGGTTTGTAGCCCACAACCTGTAAATGACCTAAGCCATCAGGTGTGTTGAACTTCTGGGTAAAGAAGGTTGGAGTGCCTGGATGGTCCTCTGAGGGACATGGCCATTGGATTCCACCCAATGTCTTTTCAAGACGCTCGTAAGTAAGCCCCTTGTAAGGAGGCACAACCCTTCGAATCTCCTCAAAGATTTCCTTCGAAGATGAGAAATCAAATTTATCCTTGAAGCCCATCCTCTCTGCCACTTGGCAGACAATCCACCAATCTGGCTTTGCTTCACCTGGAGGTTGAAGTAACTGATTGATCTTTTGTACACGTCTGTCAACATAAGCATGAGTTCCTTCTCTTTCAACCCATGTGCTGACAGGAAGTACAACATCAGCAAGCACAGCAGTTTCAGTAGGATAAATATCTTGGACTATTAACAGCTCTTTTGCCTCCAAGGATTCACGCACCTTGTCAACATCGGGAGCTGCCATCATTGGGTTAGTCCCAATGATCCACAAGTACTTCGTTTGTTGGATTATTTTTGTGTAGGGTAAACCCGGTTCAGCAGGCAGACTTTCAACACCCCAATGTTCAGCAAACTTCTTTTGTGGTTCAGCTGGTGTTCCCACTTTTTGGAATCCAGGATAGAACACATTGAGACAGCCCATATCTCCTGTACCCTCACCATTGATTTGTCCCCGTGTTGGACAGAGACCTGTCCCTGGTCTTCCATATTGCCCAATAATGAGAGCAAGGGTTGCTAGAGCTTTGATGCCATCGGCTCCAGTTGTGTGTTGATTGAGCCCTTGGTTGTATATTGTGCAGCATGTTTTGGATTTGGCAAGGAGACGAGCAGCCTTATCCAGAGTCTTCACTGGTACCCCAGAGATCTGCGACATCTCTTGAAGGTCAAGGGAGCCTATGTGTTCACGAAGGGCTTCTATCCCTGTTGTCCGAGATTCTATGAATTCCTTATCTTCGAGTTCTTCTTCAAGGATGATTTTCATCAATGAGTTGATAACAAGGATATCTGTCCCAGCTTCTAATTGTAAATGAACATCGCCGAGTTCTCTAGCTGTGATTGTCTTTCGTGGATCCATTACAATTATCTTTGCACCCTTTTTCTTGGCCCTCATTGCCCTCTTTGCCATTAAGGGGAATGTTTCCTTCAGGTTTACACCCACGAGGAAGATACAGTCAGTCTTCTCGATGTCCATTTGAGAGATTGGCATCACTCCAGATCCTACGACCGGTCCCAGACCTGCAGCAGTGGATGAATGGCACAATCGACCACAGTACTCAACATTGTTTGTTCCCATCACCAGTCGAGTAAACTTCTGCTGTACGTAAGCATCTTCGTTGGTGTTCTTTCCTGAAGCAAGTAGGCCAAATTCATTTGGCTGCGCTTTCTTCAGTTTGCTGGAGATCAGATCCAAAGCTTCATCCCATGTGGCTTTGACCAACTCACCATTCTTACGGATAAGAGGAGTTGTCAACCTA
>JAEORX010000167.1 GCA_016840685.1 Candidatus Thorarchaeota archaeon | reverse complement strand
CCGCACAAGTGACTCTGGACATCCAGATTCCATATTTCACAAACTGGAATGAAACAGGTAGTGTAGAGCAGATCCTAGATGCAATTGTTGCTGCAAACAATCGGGGTGTTACTGTTCGAGTGATATCTGAAGAAGACTATGATTACGAGGAGGTCGCGAACCTCTTCCACATGAATGGTATTGAGATTGGTTGGCAATACGCAACATGGTTTTCTGCCCTTCACAATAAAGGAATCATAGTCGATGGAAGAATCGTTCTTATCAGTAGCATTAACTATAGCGACACCAGCATTGAGGATAACCGTGAAGCTGGAGTCATCATTGAAAATGAGGACATTGCTCAATGGTATCTTCAAGTATTCAATTATGACTGGGACCTAGCTTCGTTTGATGAGGTGCCAACTACGACACCTACTACAACACCTGCTCCACTTGATCCAGTTATTGCTGAACTCATACCCTATATTGCAATGGCTATTGTCGCAGTGATTGCTGCAATCTTTTTCAAGAAACGCAAGTAAATTTTGAATTTAAAAGGCCCCTAAAGGGCCTTTCTAATTTCTTTCTACAATTTCATACAGGTCTATTCAGAATTCTCAGCCATCTCCGCAAATTTGAAACAGCTCTCTGCATCTTGATTCTCTCCGCGTTTCTGGTGAAGGCTTCCTGCTATTCTATACGCTCGAGCAACAGCTGCCCAATCCTGACGGGCATCCAGGCAGAGGGCAAGCGCTTTCCAAGTTTTAGGATTATTGGAATCATATTTGATTGCTTCATTGTATGCCACTATTGCTTCGTCAATCAACATCAAGCTCTCCAATGCTCGTGCCTTCTTAGCCCAAAGCTCTGCATTAGTTGGAGCAATCTCGAGACCCTCCTCTGCGCTCTTTCGAGCCTCTTCGAACGAGCCAAGTGTCAGGTACGCCTCTGTTTTATTCGAATGGGCTCTATAGTCCGTTTCTGTGATACTGATTGCAAGGTCAAAAGCGACTATCGCTTCCATCTGTTCTCCAATGTGTATGTGAGCTAGACCCATCTCATTCAGTGCATCAAGGCTGTCTGGACTGAGCTGCAACGCATTTCTATATGCCTCGATTGCTTTCTTGTTCTGACCCTGTTGCCTGAGTGTTCTTGCTCTGGCCATCCACTGGTCATAGGTCTGCCCATCCAGCGACATAGATAGCTCTCAACGACTTCTTGTTTTAATCATATTTCAGGCAGATGCATCAATCCGCAGTAGACGTAAGGATTTTAACAGGGCCACTCACTCTCCAGTCCATCCCTAATCCAGAGGAATCATGAATGAACAGCGATGATGACACATTCTTCGAGGATGAAGAATTTGAAGAAGAAGAGGAAGATGACTTTCCTGATGAAGAGTATGAGGAAGATGAAGAACTCGACTTCGAACCTGAAGATGTCTTATACAGATCACCTGGCGAAAGGCTTTCGAAATTCGCAGAAGACCCATGGCCAAAAACGACATTCATTCTAGTCCTCATTGGACTTGCGATGGTCTTGCTAACTCCTCCAGACATTTGGGCTTTATGGAACTACTTCCTAATCGCTGACTATTTCATGATCATCATTGGTGGCGCTGCAATAGCATACTCCCTTGTTACTTGGAATCGAGCTGGTAAACATAGACTGAGATGGGCTGCAGTGACGAACCTGGTCTTAGTCCTCGTTCTGATAATCATCGCAACCCTAGACACGTTCAGCTGGGTGGCATTCCTGCAATCTATAATTCCCGGCGTCGATACTCCAATAATCAGCCTAGCACTGGTGCTTGCAGTCTTCTCGATATACTCTCTATGGGTAATTCAGAGGAATTTTGCCCAGCCTAAACGTTAGGATTGGTGTTTGAAGTGAGTGATGGCGTTCCAACGCTAGATGAACTCATAGTTCTCATCCGTAAGTTTGTACAAGAAAGAAATTGGGAGCAATACAACAAACCATCTGCCTTGGCAGTTTCAGCCTCCATTGAAATGGGAGAACTTCTTGAGTTATTCCAGTGGAAGTCCGATGAGGAAATAATGGAATATCTAAAGGATGGTGCATTCAAATCAGCGCTTGCTGGTGAAGTCGCTGATGTGATGATATACCTACTTCGAATCTGCGATAAAGCAGATATTGAACCAACTGAAGCAATTGTTGAGAAAATGAAGCTCAACTTTGAAAAGTATCCTGTTGAGAAGTGGGAAGGCAAAGCTCCAAGCAAACTTAATCGGTCTGAGTGATCCTTAGGTAGAGTTCTGGCTTGCGATCATTGATAATATGATTCCGCTCTGTAATCATCTTATCATCAGCCTTTCGAGGATCGATATCAGTAAACGTGAGCCCCGCTTGGTTTCCAGTCAAGGTTGCTAAACGTGTTCCGTCAACATCAGTGATTTGCGAGTTGCCTGAGAATGTCACGTTTCTCTCCGTACCAATTCGATTTGCCGTCGCTGTGAACACAGAATTCTCAATGGATCTTGTGACCATAGCATCCTGACAATAGGGGAGGACAAGGTTTGCTGGGTGGAGGATCACTTGCGCTCCTTTAATGGTCAGAACTCGAGCAACTTCAGGAAAGATCCAATCAAAACATACCATCAAGCCAAATCTTGCACTCTTGAACTCGACAATAGGTGGCTCTTCATCACCAGGCTTGAACCAGTCTTTCTCATTTAGGAATAGATGGAGTTTCCGATAGGTTATGAGGTGCTCCCCATTTGCAAATGCTGCCGCTGAATTATAGAGTCCATTCGCTGTCTTTTCGCAAAATCCTGCAACAACAAGATGGTTCTCTTTTGACCATGAAAGAAGTTCTCTAGAGAATTCACCCGATGGTATCTCCTCTGATACAGAAGTCGCCTCTTCCAGACTTTCAAAGACATACCCTGAGTTACACAGCTCAGGTAGAACAAGGACTTCCACTTCATTCATTGTGGCTTCGTTGAGTAAAGCTCTTACCCTCTTGAGGTTCTCGACGCGATCCATGAGCACTGGTTCCATCTGGCCAACAGCTATTCTCATGATGTTATCACCCTATTCTTATGATGGACGGTCTGCTTTGTTTCCTTCGGTCTTCTAGTGATATGAGAGAAGATAATGCTAGAATAGACCACCCTTCATTGCAGTCTGGCAATCGCAACTTGCATCCTTTGGGATGTTCGATATCATCTCGAAGGTGAGCTTCCTGACCCTCTCAACATTCTCTGACATTGTCTTCAGGACCATCGCATGTGTGACAGGTTCTCCAAGATGAACATCATAGTCTGTTGGCATCGAAATATTCACAAAACAGATTCCAGCTTCACGAGCAAGTGCAGCCTCGGGATATGCAGTCATCCCAATGACATCCCAGTCCTGGTTATGATAGAACATTGATTCTGCTCTGGTAGAGAATCTTGGTCCGTTGATACAGACATATGTTCCCTTGTCATGAACTTTGTATTTCATTTCAGCAGCTGTATCAACAGCTACTTTTCGAAGCTCTGGACAGAATGGTTCTGCAAAAGGAAGATGTGCAATCGTTCCCTCCTCGAAGAATGTATCTTTTCGAACACCGAAGGTTCTATCGAAGAGTTGGTCTGCAATCACAAACTCACCCAGTTTGATTCTCTTCGGTTGAAGACTACCACATGCTGCTGGACTGATAATTCGCTTCACACCAAGAGCTTTCATACCCCATATGTTTGCTCTGTAATTGATCATGTGTGGTGCTATTGTATGACCTCTTGCATGTCTGGCAAGAAACGCGAATGACCTGCCTTTGACAGTCCCAAGAATGAAATTATCAGAAGTGGCTCCATATGGTGTGAATACCTTGACCTCGATGGGATTCTCAATAACATCTGAGTCATAATTACCAGAACCACCAAACATACCAATCTCAATGGGTAGTAGTTTTTTGAGATCCTCTAATTGGCTCCTGTCTACTGGAACAGCAGATAGCTTTGCTTCGAATGCCATGTTTCCTCACTCCTTTAGTTTCCACGCTTTGTCAAGTGGATACTGGATCACTTCAAGGTAGCCCATATGTGCCTTGATCTTTGAGAGCTGCTCATCAGAGAGTACTACGTTATTGTACTCACGAAGATGTTTCTTCACTTCCATGGTAGAAAGCTCATTCACCTTCTCTCCTTCGAAGATTTTCTTGATGAGCGCAGTTAAGTCCTCATAGAAGTTCCAGGGGAATATCTCCCATGCCCATGTCACTTCCACGCCATAGAAGTCTGGGACGAACTTGGAACCTGCAATGTGCATGAGTGTCGCACTCCTCACCTCAGCTGGACCGCACTCCTTTACATGTTCAACAGCCATGGTCAAGCTCTCGCCTGTGTCTGTTATGTCATCTACCACCAGGACCTTCTTACCTGTGACATCACCTGTGAGAGGACAGGTCAATTTAGCTTTCCCATCTTTAGTCGCTGTGACTCCCCAATGATCTATCTTGACTGAGAACAGTTCCTTCACACCAAGAAGATCGCACTGGATTCTTGCATGTATCCACCCACCTCTCGCAATCCCAACAATTACCTCTGGCTGGAAATCTGACTCTTTGATTTTAGCTGCTGTCTGGTGAGCGTAGTTATAGATATCATCAAAATCAAGCACATAACATAAGGCACCTTTAAGCTCCATAATTATCAGTCACCAAGGTCACGTCTTCTTGCGGACTATGATAAAAATATGTTCATACCTGATTTACAGGAAATCATCTGGTCAATTCATAGAACCTCAACTGATAGGGAGTCATACTTTCCTGGGTGATAGACTATTCTGATTGAGAACGAGTCTCCAGCCTCGAGATCCACAGGGGTTGATAGTGGAAGAAAGAGCTGTTTCCATCCATCTTCCATATGTAGATAGATATCATCATAGAGCCTTGATTCAAACACTCCCACAAGTCCATGAATTGTACCACCCTCAATGGTTCTGAAATGCAAGGTCCTATCAACTGGTCCCTTCAGGCTTTGTCTTTGGACATCAAAGGTTTCTAGCATCTTCATATTAGCGAGGTCTCGTGTTACATTCTCCTGTGCTGTCTGGACAACTCGTGGGAACTGAAGTTCTTCATATTCGAATCTCTCCCATAACAAAGGGCATTCGACAGGAACTAAATAGACAGAGATCTCCTCAGGGAGAAGCACACCGCCTGGTTTCAGAATATTCTCCATAGCATATGCGCTTGCTGGTATCTGTTGCTCAATCAACATCATTGATGAGAGCATCTCACAGATCACAACGTCTGCTCTCTCTTGAGGCACGAAATCCACGTAGCTCCCCTCAAAGAAGTCGATGATGTGTTCCACATCATTCAGTTCTGCAGCAGACTTTGCATAGAGCAGAGACTCTGGATTTATCTCTAGGGCTGTCACCCGCTCTGCTCCAGCCTTTGCAGCAAAAATTGCGAGCACGCCCGATCCGGTTCCAATATCAACAACATAGTGACCCTCCTTCACAACTCTCTGTATAGCCTGCCTGAACTTATGTAATCGTGTCTTCTGTCCTAGAAGGCTTACCGCGTGAAGTATGGTGAATGGAGTTGCATACTCTCTGTCATTCATTATTTTTCCCATATCGCATCCTACTTATAATACAGATGTGAGCAAACGACTAGCAAGTAAGATATCTCAGAACCTAATTAACTGCCGAATCTGTTATAGAAGGTTTGACTCATCGTGCCGAAAGAAATCATCAATTCAGC
>JAEORX010000166.1 GCA_016840685.1 Candidatus Thorarchaeota archaeon | reverse complement strand
CTCAGTGTATTCAGTTGGTGATTTTAGTATGGAGCTATGTGGTGGACCACATGTCAAGCATACGGGTATTCTTGGCAAATTCAAAATAGGAAAACAGGAGAAGATTGGAGCTGGTATTGTGAGGATAAGAGCAACTCTTGAAAGATCCTCCTAGATTATTGGCGCAAGGTCTATTTGGAACATGAACAACCAAACCATAGACGGTAATCTTGGTGGTAATTGCGATGGGAACCTTCTCAAGAATTTTAGGAACGGGAGATAAAGAATTGCAGAAAAAAGCTGAAGAATGCTTATTGAAATTAAGCAAAGCATTACAATCGGCAAGCGCGAAAATGAGAGTCACTGCGGAGGTCTGGATTGAAGGTGAACATCACAAACTCGATGAACTTGAGAAAGAAGTAATCGCCCTAGAACGTGAAGCAGACCGAGTGAAAGAAGACCTTGTGGAAAATATTCTCTCAAAACATGCCTTTCTGCCTCAACAAGCACAAGAACGTCATATTCTTTCAAGCCACCTTGATGGGATTATTGATGCAGCAGAGGATGCCGTTCGAATGATGGCTGTTGGTAAAGGTATGAAACCTCCTGAGGAAATCGAGGACATAGCTAAGAAGAGTTGGATTTGTACTGATTTGCTCCAAGATGCTGTGAAGTACCTGTTCACAGATTTCAAGAGATCTGTTGAAATAACCAGACAAGTTGATCTTGTGAGAGAAGAAGCCAGAGATTTGCAGTATGCCTTGCTGAAGAAACTATTCAGAGAATCAAAATACAAACCGCCAGCGATACATTTCTATAAGAGTGTGTCCGAAAGAGTACTGGAGGTTGCCATAAGGGCGGAGTTGGCAGGTGACTACATCCGCGAGTTAGCAATCAAATATTCATAGAAGGAGCGTTGAATCATTTGGATACAGTTGTCCTCCTTCTAGGGATTTCCTTCATCGTTGCTTTTGCTATTGGCGGCAATGATGAAGCCATGAGTCCAGCAGTTGGTGCGCGTGTATTCACTCTTCATGCAGCTGTAGTCTTGGGAGGGTTTTTGAGCATAGTTGGTGCTCTGACTCTTGGTGGGAGAGTATCGGAAACAGTTGGTTCAGACTTGGTGTTTCAACAGGTAATGACTCCTACAATGGCCCTTGCAGTACTTCTTTCGATGGCGGTATGGTTATTGATTGTGTCTACAACCAAAGGACTCCCTATAAGTACAACTCAATGCATGGTAGGTTCTGTTATGGGAGTAGCAATTTTTGCCCCCTTTTTCGGAGAATTTGGATGGGGAATTGAATCTATATCATGGTCTGTCGTATTAGAGATTTTTAGCGGATGGATAATTTCTCCTATCATTGGATTTTTTATATCTGCAGCAGTATTTCGAATGGTAAGAAAAGTTCAAGCAAGGGCCACTGGATTTACAGGGAGAGAAAAACAAGAGCAGATTGCAGCTTATGGATTAGCTTTCTTTCTAATCATTGTAAACTTGAGCCGAGGGGGGAATGATGTTGCCAACGCTGTTGCGCCGCTTATATCATTACCTGATTTTCAAACAGCTATAACTATTGGTCCTATCTCATTACCAGGAATTGTAATTCCTCTGTTCGTTGGTGGCGTGGGAATGGCTTTAGGTTTAATAATTGTGGGACGAAGGGTCATCAAGGTTTTAGCTACTGAAGTTGTCACACTGACCCCTTCTTCAGCTCTAGCGGCCTCAGTATCTGTGGCATTGATAACATTCGTGGGCACATATATCGGACTGCCTCTAAGTGGAACCCATTTATTGGTAGCTGCCTTAATCGCTGTGGGATGGGTTGCCCGAACACCTGTACAGACAAGACAAGTCAGGAATATAATAATATCATGGGTGATTACTGTTCCCATGTCTGCCATTCTGGGAGTTGTTGTATATGCAATCATCTCACCATTCATGTGATTATTCCGAAGAATGTATGGACAAAGAAGAAAGGATGAAAGACTTCTACAATTACAACTCAGGTATTTTATGAATAAGGATATACTCCTTTGCCAGTTTTCCGAGTTCATTGGCCTCTTCACTCGATAGGTGAACACGATGGCCTGAATCAGGAGGGGGAGTTTCTCTGTGGGTGGCTTCTATGATTGCTAGATCAGCATCATATACTACAGATTCAACTCCAGAACATAGACGCGTGTCACCTGTATAGGCGACTGTAGTGTTGCCAATTTGGACTCTGTAACCCAAAGCGGGCTCTAAGGCTCCAGTGCCTTGGTCAAATTCAGATGAGAAGTGCTCAACCTCAAAGGACTTGATTTTAAAAAAATCAGTGTCAAAACCAGATCCCTGTGAAAGCTCGTGATACCAAATCTTGAAGGGGAGAGTCTTCCCATAGAGGTCTCGAAAGCCCTTGGTTATACTAATTGCCTCATCACACCCAGTTGGAATTAGTATGTTGAGTTGATTGGTTCTCTTCAGCATACGCATGAATCCCAAAAGGGAGTGGAGACCGCCCACATGATCGAAATGTCCATGGGAGATCGCTAAGGGGTCAATATCATTTAGAGAATCAACAAATCCATGTGACAGGAGATCCCTGAGAACACCATCCCCCACATCAAGCATCATAATCTTTCCTGTGAACTTCGAGGTCAGCAGTATTGTTGTGCCCACTCCTGCCACACTAAAGGGGATATTCACATGAACCTCATCGTTTTCCCATTCTGCTCTATACTGACCAAACATGTCATTGCTCATCTGTAACTCTAACCCACTAGTGAGTTCTGTGATCACGTGTTATATGTCTTGACTAAGAATTGAAAGACAATTGAATGGAGTGGATTCAATCCACTCCATCCTTATACCTAATCATATCCCAAAGGATTGATTCTCGCAAGAAAGTTCATGAAGTATCCTATGAGAACTGATACAACGAGGCCTGCAGCAGTCGTAAGGATTACGACAACCCAATCAGGAGTTGCTCCATAGAACATCTGCATGAGAGACCAGTAGATACCAGCAAATGACATGCCTGAGAATGCAACTTTCTTGAGTGGAACCTTGACTGTCCTAGTCTGGAGGACACCCATGTCAACCAAAGCAGCTGCAAGTGCACCAGCCTTGTCCGGTTTTAATTTCAGTCGCTTCCCAAGCTGTCCAACGGTCACCTTTGACTTGGGTTTCATCACCCTTAACGCTTTGGGAGCGTATTCTGCGATGTCCTGAGAGAAATGTTGGATTGCTGATGTAGTATCAATTCCGCACTTCGAGCACGTCGGGGCATTCTTCTTCCATTTTCTGCCGCATTGCGGACATCGTTTGCCGTCCCATGCGCTATTTGCAGCCTGACTAACACGCCTCACTAGCTCGTCTTTATCGATTGTTTCTGCATCCTTCTTTGATTTTCTTCGTAAGACAACAGCTGTTGGGAATATCCCAACATCGGAGCCACGATTTGCACCTTTCATCTTCCGTGCAGCAAGGATCCCTCGTTGAAACTCATCAAGAGAGAGGATCATCGAGAACACTGCCATAACAGCAAAACCGACGGTAACAAGACCACTGACTGAAAGGAGGACTCCAAAGCCAGCAGGACCAATTCGAAGAACAAAGCCCTCACTCACAGTTACGTTCACACTGGGTGAAGATGAGTTTGAGTACGTGAAGGAGAATAAGCCTGTCACTGTACCTGAAACCAGAGTGATGTTTCCGAGAGTGAAGAGCGGAGCAAGGGATATCGGTTCGAGAGAGAAACTAGCTGTTGTGTTCTCTGGCAATTCTCCGTAGATACTCATGTCAAATGGAGGAGGATTGATGATTGGGATTGACAGGTAGGCCATCTGGAACTTTGCCTCCTGTATTGTCAGATTGGTTTCTGTGAGTATCGTCACATTGATTGTGATTGGGTCGGACACATCAAGTTGGATTGGGTTTTCAGCATCAGATGTGGCGGCGTTTATTCCATTGACCTCTAGCAAGAAGCCAAGATTGTCATCACCACTCCACCCAGCTGGTGGTGCTGCTTGTGCTGGTACAAAAATAATCGACCATAACAGACAGGTAATCATAAACATAAAGAGAAAATGTGGTAGCGTCCTTCGCATCCTAACTTATCTCCTAGGGACTCAATTAGAAAAACTGTTAGGACCTTCCCCTTTAACTGTTGTTTGCTTTGAATCCACTACCACCCATTGCCTCTTCAAGCTCCCTATCAAACTCATCATCATCCTCAGGTTCATAGACGATGTGCCGTTTTGGTGGTTTCTCAGGCAGAGGAGCCCAATTTGCGATTGCTCCTAGTGCATATCCGCCAAAGTATGATACGATGATAAGAAGTACTTCGAAGGGTCCCACTGTAAACGCGATAAAAGTTGTGATAGGTTCTGACATGAAAAGAAGGCTGGTTATCAGTCCACCAAAGAAGCTTACGATGACTCCTAGACCAATCCTGTAGCTGGCATTAAGACTGGTCATTCCTGCGAGCGCATATCCAAAAATGAGTCCGATGACAATTCCTGGACCGCCTAGAATGGTAGCATCGAGAGTAGAACCTATTTGCATTCTTTGTCCTCCAAGGCACATATAGAATCAGCAGGAGAACTCATTAATTCTTTCCCATGAGCACAGATTGGAGGGTGATAAGATCATCACCAACCGTCCCAATGGACAATCTCTGACAGCTCTCTTCTCTTTCGCGGAGCATTCTCCTTTTCGCGCGTTCGTTCATCAAGCAAGGTAGGATCACCCTCATGCCCAATGAACACCACTGTTACGATTCGATACTCGTGAGGGATTCCTATTACCTCCTTGAGCTGTTCCTCATTCCAACCTGCTGTTGGATGCCCCATGAGTCCGAGATGAACAGCTTGTAGAAGCATGTTTTCAACAGCCAGACCCACATCCATAGTAAAGTATGGAAGGCCATGCGCTGGGCACCCTCCATCTTCTTTTGCTGCTACCAGAATCATCACAGGGGCAGCTTTCGCATAGGCATTTCCTCGACTCAGTGCTTCATGAGCTCGAGCCAGAACTTCAGGTTCTCTTAGGACAATGAAGTTCCAAGCCTGTGTGTTAGCACAAGATGGAGCCCACCTTCCTGCCTCAAGTATTGATTGAAGCATCTCATCAGAAATGGGTTTGTCGGAGAAGGCTCTTCCACTACGTCGCTTCATGATTTCTTCTAGAATCATAGGTCCCCACAATTCGTTTTGCTATTTATTCCTTGATAGCCATTGATGTTCCACAGTGTTCGGGAATGTCTTGGTGACCACAGACCGCACCCATCCAACATACCAATTGGTCGCCTTCAATATGCATTTCTTTCCCACAGTGGACTGGCACAGTCACTTCTGCTCCGCATTTCTCACAGACTAGCTTACCCAATGTGATATCCTCCAATTACATTAGCTATGATTAATTATTGTTAATATATTAACTATTCGGAAAGGGAAGAGCTCCTTGTTGCCTAAATTCTTCAAGAGTAGAGATGAGTGACATCTTTCTACCTTGGATAGTACTTCTTTGGGTCCTCAGTGAAGACTTTCTCATCAGTCTTGTGCGATCCGGGTGTATCAAGTTCCACGTCACGTTTGAGGGTTCTATCTTCGGATAGTATCTCTCCAAAGACCTCATTTTGAACGATGAGTTTCTGAACCTCATTACTACCAGTCCAAATGGTAGCTAGTCTTGCATCTCTATAAAGTCGTTCGATTGGATAGACATCGGTATATCCAATA
>JAEORX010000019.1 GCA_016840685.1 Candidatus Thorarchaeota archaeon | reverse complement strand
AACACCCACACCGACCCCGACACCAACACCAACACCCACACCGGAACCATTCGATCCACTACTCATAGGATTGATTGGAGGTATTGGAGTAGGAGTTGTCGTGTTGCTGATACTCTTCCTTATCAGGAAGAAGTAGTTGTGCTGTCGACATACCTATAGTATAAAGGACATGGGGGCAATGCCCCCATCCCCCTTCTTTTTTTCACGTTTTACTGGTGTAAATTCAGTCAGATGAGATTGATCCGCAATAATCGAGCCCTGGCCAGACAATGGTCCGAAAGCGGTCTAATCGAACCTCTCTCTCACTATTATATCTGAAATGTTCCTCCGCTGTCTAGGTGGCGGAAGTGGACCATCTACTTTTCCAACCGGTATCATTGAGACAGGTCGCATATTTGGTGGTATTCTCAGTACCTCTCTCACTGCATCCTCATTGAATGCGCCTATCCAGCAGGCTCCATATCCATGAAGGTGAGCACCGTAGAGGATGTTAAGAGTGAGGGCTGCTGTGTCCTGAAGGATGTAGAGATTCCTCCCACGGTCTTGGTATCTCTCTGCAGATTCCTCTGGAACTGCACAGACTACATAGACAACCGGGGCTTTTGCTATGAAGTTCTGGTTGAAAGCAGCAGATGCAAGGCGGTTTCTAAGCTCTCTGTCAGTCACAACGATGATCCGCCAAGGTTGACGATTTCCAGCACTCGGGGCACTTGTCCCAATCCTTACAAGATCCTCAATCAGGGAATCTGGGATTGACTCACCAGTGAATTTCCTGATGGACTTTCTTGATGTAATTATCTCAATGCAATCTTTGTTCATCACAGCACCTCTGGATTGACAATGTTTGGTGGTTTCTCTCCATGTAGTGCAGAAATAAGATTCTTTGCACACATTATGGCCATTGTTGTCCTTGTCTGTCTACTCGCACTCCCTATATGGGGAAGGAGAACAACATTTTGGAGACCAAGAAGAGGACTATCTCTGGGAAGTGGTTCTTCCCTGAACACATCAAGACCAGCTCCTCCGAGATGTCCTGAAGATAATGCATCAAAGAGTGCATCCTGATCTATGACCTGCCCACGAGATGTATTGACAAGAATGGAACCTTTCTTCATGATTTCCAACTCCCTCCTGCCAATTAATTCATGGGTTTGAGAATTGAGGGGTACATGTAGACTCACAATATCAGATTCACTTAGCAGCTTATCCAAACTTGCTGACTTCGCTGGAACAATACTCTCCAACTTGGCTATGTCCTCGTTATGACTACGGGTATGATAGAGGACCTGCATGTTGAATCCCTGTGCTCTTCTTACCACTGCCTGTCCAATCCGTCCCATTCCGATTACTCCAAGGGTGGCTCCATAAATATCCGAACCAAGGAGAAGCTCGGGTCCCCATGCCACGTTCCAACGTCCCTCACGAACATAACGATCTGCCTCAACAACTCGTCTGGCAGAAGCCATGATTAGCGACCAAGTGAGATCTGCTGTGGTTTCCGTCAGTACTCCCGGAGTGTTAGTGACCATTATTCCTCTTCTAGTGGCTTCATTGATGTCTATATTGTCATATCCAACAGCATACTGTGCAATTACTACAAGGTTTGGCAATCTCGCAATCAACTCAGCATCAATAGGGTCTGAAAGGAGTGTTATGATGCCTTCGCAGTCGCCTCCCCCCTCCACTATCTCACCCTTGTTTGGTGGAAATTCCGAGGGCCAAACTGACACCTTGAATAAATCGGTAATCAGGTCCAATCCCTTTTGAGGTATCTTTCTGGTTACAAATACTCTCTGAGTCATTGTTCTCGAACTTGAGTCACAATGGTAGCTCTTGAATCCTACCATTGGGAGTTGTCATGCTGAGAACGGACCGCTTATATTCAAGTGAAGAAAGTATGAGGCGCGTAGGATTGTGAGTTGCAGATGTCGTTAGAACTTCCTAACAGTGCGCTATTAGTCCTTGGTCGCCTTGCTTCTGAGGGTCCGATGACACCAAAGACTATCATTGAGAAAGTGGGGCTTGCGCCACGCACAATCTCCTTTGCTCTAAGAACATTGGTAAGAGAGAAGGTCATTAGAAAGACTCCCAATCTGGCAGATATGCGCCAACCTCTCTATCATATAAATATGGAACGAGTGAAAGAGCTCCAACTTCGGTTTGACTCTGGTCAGATTTCACAGATACCCACAGCTTTTAGACCGGCGGGGCACTCATTCAACAGGTAATATATCGTTTGAGTAGTTACTCTTTTTTGGAAGTTACTGCTGTAAACCGTTTCTTTATTAATTCTAGCGCATACTTAAAATACGGGAACAGAAAGACCTCAGCTTACGGGATGGTATAGTATAGATGTCCATCGAACTACCACGTAGTGCAATTATCGTCTTGGATCGACTCACAACAGAAGGTCCCATGACACCCAAGGATATCAGCACCAGGGTTGATCTTGCACCACGGACTGTCAGTTTTGCTCTCAGAAAATTGATGGGACAAAAACTCTGTAGGAAGATTCCAAACCTTACAGACATGCGTCAACCTTTATACGCTGCTGACATGGACCGAGCCAAAGAACTGAGGATGCGCTTTGAGCATGTCTTCAGACAGGTTCTTGTGTGAGTTTCCCAAGTCGTCTGTGTCTGTTTTATACCAAAAGGTATGGCTTTTCATTTCTACTTTTTTGGACATGCGATACAATTATGTTAATAACCTAATTCTCTGTCGCCAACTCAGTTGATGTCTTATGGCTCATGAAGGACTTGCAGTATTCATGGTCATTCTAGGGTGTATCCTTCTTCTGGCATATTACCTGGGTCCTAGAAATGAAGTGAGACTCAGAAAACGAAAGGAAGGAATGGTGATGCTCATACCCTCAGCTGCTCTACTATTTCTTCTTGCAGTTGTGGTTTACAGTGGAGTAATAGGTTGAAGCTAGGGAAATTCAAGTGCCACAAGTTTGCAGAAAATACCTGCTGAAACTAGATCAGCTGTTGTTCCTGGATTCAACAGATTGCCCTCCTTCCTAAGCTCCATGTCCAAACTTCTCATTAGCTCCAGAGGCCCTGTAGATTCATTCCATGCTCTCATTGTCTTTCCTGCCAGTTCACAGACTTTCTCTGCCTGTTTTTCACCTGCTTTCTTGGCAATTAGACCATCGGGTCGTTGTGAAAGAAGCCAAACGAAAGTCTGGACAATTCCCTCCTCGAGGTCCTCTAGGTTTTCTGAAATTTTATTCAAGTATGGAAAAACGTGAGATAGTGTTAGTCTGAAATTATTCGCCCATTCACCACTTATTTCATCAACCTCAGCTGATAGTTTGAAGAGGTCGAAAAGGGTGAGCTTGTCTTCGAGTATGTTATCTGAAACAACTGGATTGTCAATGTCATAACGACTATGAACATCGGTCCATGATGTAGATTCTTCAATCCTCGGGTTAGTTGATCTGATAAGATGGAATGCTCTATAGAGATTTAGTGTATCATCAACTGAGGTGTTCTCAATTATCTTTCTTAGCCATCTTCGGAGAGAAAGTATCGAGTATTTTTCTTCTTGAGTGAGTACAGCACTAGTAGCTACTACAAGTGGAGCATAGAGTAGTATAGTCCCAAGAATTGTGTTACGTCTGTTAATACCTGTAAATGTGTCTTGAGCACAGATATGAATGAGCTCTCCTATTTGTATGTCTGAAAGTCCTATCTCTCCATCAGCTAATGCCGCTCCCCTTGAGGCACTCATGTATAATCCTCGACCCATTAAGGCGGCACTCGCTAGAAAATGCCGATAGTCTGTGTCTGAAAAACCAAACTCCCTGTTCACATTTCCTGGTTTAGGCGAACTCGCCTCAAGAAGAATGGACAACTGACCAATACAAGAGAGTTTCCAAGAAATGTCTTTCATTATGACTTCTGAGACAACTTCCTCCGATTTAGGCATTCGCATCGTGCATTTTAGAAACCATAAAAAGGGTTTCTTGAAAACAAATGCATATGTCGGAGGCTTATGTACCAGCACGTTTCCAATTTTCTCATGTTGGGATTTTCATATCAATCATAGTGTATCTCGCAGTCCGTGGCGCTTTGGTTATGCTCCAAATCGGGGGAGTGCTCTGGTCCCAGGCAGGAGGATACCTTGCCATAGCGCTACCACCTGTCCCTGTCATCATCTTGGGTTTTGCCTCATGTGTTATATCATATGCCTTTTCCTACCTTGGTCTATGGATGATGGACAACAACCTATACATTCTTGGCATTGTCACAATATTTCTTTCCGTGATTGCTATCCCCGCTGCGCTTGGAGTCTACTCGTGGTTTGGCTATACGATAAACATTCACTAGTCTACAATCTTGGGTAAGATCTCACTAGCTCTACCTCTAAGGATAATATCCGCTACCGAATCACGGTTGATTCCTTCTAGGTTGACTAAAACAACTTGCGAGCCTGAGTTCTTGGCCAGCTGAGGTAAATACGCTGCTGGGTATACTGAAAGACTGGTGCCAATAACAAGCATGAGATCAGTACTTCGGCAGAGCTCAACTGCTTCTGCCATCGCCCTCTCTGGTAATGGCTCCCCAAAAAGAATGGCCTCTGACTTTAGGACGCCACCACATTTCTCACACTTTGGTGGAATAATTCCACTTGCCACTCTTTGATGAATCGCATCCCCAACATATTCCACTTTGCATTCTATACAATATGCACGTAGATAATTGCCATGAAGCTCCACTACTTTCTTGTTGCCAGCGGCTTGATGCAAATTGTCAATATTCTGAGTGATGATGCCTATTAGTTTACCATCAGATTCCAGCTTTGCCAGGCTTTTATGGGCAGAATTTGGCTTGGCTTTGAGAATTGTTTCAACAAGTTCTCTGCCCATCGTCCAGAATTTGGTGGGGTTCTGCATAAAGCTCTCAATTGTGGCATACTCGTGCGGATCAAACCGTTCCCAGAGACCGCCTTCCGAACGAAAATCAGGAATGCCTGAATCAACACTGATCCCTGCACCAGTAAATGCGGTTATCCGTTTAGCTTTGCTAACTAACCTTTTTGCCTCTACAATTTTTTCCGAGAGTTGCATGATAGATGAAATCGGATGATTCCCCCTGATGTTGTTTTCGGTATCGCTCATTTTGCTAGGTCGAAAAGTTTTTCTTTGTTTGACTATGGTTTCCAACGAGTCACCAAGGGGAGCTGAAATGTCAACTTAGTACCCCGTTTACGTTCCCTTTCTGTATGGTTTGTCAGCTAGTGGAAACTATGACTAGGCAGTGTGACTGTGGAATGCCTGAAGATGAAAAGATGAATCCGGAAACTGAGCTTGATCTTTCAGATGAAGATCTTGAGGAAGATGACTTCATTGAGCTTTCCCCAGATGACCCAATTCTCTCTCAGCTTGATGAAGAATGCGAAAAGACAAAAGATCTCATTGATAGACTTCAGAGATTGCAAGCTGAGTTTGAAAATTACAGAAAACGAATGGATACACGATTTTCTGAGGTGGCTAAGTTCGCTAGTGAAGACATTCTATTGAAGGTCTTGGATGTCTACGACAACATTCTTCGAGCACTTGAAATGGACTTCACCGAGGACCCAGAAGCGGCAAGAAATGGTATTCAGGCTATTCAACTGCAACTTGGCAAGATGCTGACAATGGAAGGAGTTCGTCCCATAGAGTCAGTGGGTAAGGAATTCGATCCCTATTACCAGCATGCGGTGCAAAGAGTGAATGATCCAGAAAAACCAGACGGCATTATTCTGGATGAATATCAGAAAGGATACATGCTTAAGGAGAAGGTCTTGCGTCCTGCAGTGGTCTGTGTGAACCGTCACGAGGTTTCCACGGTCGAAACACAACATGAAGAAGACAATGATACGAATTCAAAGGATGAAGGTGAATAATCGTGGCAGGAAAGATAGTTGGGATTGACTTAGGAACTACGAACAGCGGAATCGCCTATATGGAGGGAGGAAAGCCAACCATAATCCCAAATGCTGAGGGAAAACGACTGACACCCTCTGTTGTAGGCATCACTCCAAAAGGTGAGATCATAGTAGGCGAGTTGGCGAAGCGACAAGCAGTGTCCATGCCGGATCGAACAGTCAGGTCAATCAAACGGAAAATGGGACAAGATTACAAAGTGAAGATTGGAGACAAGGAATACACTCCACAAGAAATCTCAGCAATGGTCCTCACCAAAATGAAGAAAGATGCAGAAGCTTTTCTTGGAGAGTCAATTGAGAAGGCAGTTATCACTGTTCCTGCATATTTCAATGACAGTCAGAGACAAGCCACTAGAGATGCTGGCAGAATTGCAGGCTTTGAAGTTGAGCGTATAGTGAATGAACCCACCGCCTCTGCCTTGGCTTATGGTCTTGACAAGAGTAAGGAAGTCAAGGTCTTGGTGTATGACCTTGGAGGCGGTACCTTTGATGTGTCTATCTTGGATATTGGTACTGTAGATAACGACACAGTATATGAGGTCCTTTCGACAAGCGGTAACACTCAGCTGGGAGGAGATGATTGGGACAATCGTGTAATTGACTGGATGGTCAAAGAGTTCAAGGACCAGACTGGAGTTGACCTGACAAAAGACCTGTCTGCTATGCAGAGAGTCAGAGATGCTGCGGAACAGGCCAAGATTGAGCTCTCGACCGTGATGCAGACGAACATCAACCTCCCGTACATCACAGCTGATGCAAGTGGACCAAAGCATCTCAATCTTGATCTTTCTCGTTCCAAGTTTGAACAGATGACTGATGATTTAGTAGATGCCACAGTTGGTCCAATTAGACAGGCGCTGAGTGATGCGAAACTTGAGCCTGAACAAATCAACAAGATACTACTTGTTGGTGGCGCGACCAGAATGCCAATGATACAGACTATTATTCGTGATCTGTTTGGTAAGGAGGGTGACAAAAGTATCAATCCTGACGAGTGCGTGGCACTGGGTGCTGCTGCGCAAGCTGGAGTACTTGCAGGTGAGGTCAGGGACATTCTATTACTCGATGTTACACCTCTGACCCTTAGTATCGAAACTCTTGGTGGAGTCGCAACACCTCTGATTGAGCGCAACACCACTGTTCCTACTCGCAAGAGTAAGATATTCACGACTGCTGCTGACAATCAAACAGCAGTTGACATCCATGTTGTGCAGGGCGAACGAAAGATGGCTGCTGACAATATGACCCTGGGGAAGTTCCAGCTAGTCGGTATACCACCAGCCCCCCGCAATGTGCCTCAAATAGAGGTGACTTTTGATATAGACGCAAACGGAATTGTCAATGTCACAGCCAAAGATCTAGCAACTGGTAATGCCCAGTCGATAACAATCACAGCAACTACAAATCTTTCAGATGATGATGTTGATCGGATGGTCGAGGATGCAGAGAAATACGCAGAGGAGGATGCAAAACGTCAGGCTGCGGTTGAAACAAGAAACAGTGCAGACCAGATGATTTACCAAGGTAACAAGCTACTCAAGGACCTTGGTGATAAGGTTCCTGCTGACCTAAAGAAGGAGTTCGAATCCAAAGCGGCAGAACTGCAGAAATCTGTAGAAGCTGACAATCTTGAGAAGATGAAGTCTGGCACATCAGAACTCCAGCAGATAATCTATAAGATTTCAGAAAAGGTCTATGGAGCAGCTGGTGCTGGAGCTGCAGGACCTGGAGATGCAGGCTTCGACCCGAGTCAGATGGCAGGAGCTGCTGGTCAATCATCCGGGAAGGCATCTAAGGAAGACGAAGAAGATGTTGTGGATGTAGACTTTGAAGATCTTGAGTAAGTCATATACGATAGGTGATACTCTGTGGCTGAAGATGACTATTATGACATTCTGGGTGTAAGTCGAAGTGCGACTCAGGATGAGATAAGGAAGGCATACCGCCGACTAGCCAAGGAGTATCACCCAGACCGTAATCCTGACAAAAATGCTGAAGAGAAGTTGAAGCGAGTCAATGAAGCTTACGATGTCTTAAGCGATTCCGAAAAAAGGGCGAACTACGACAGATATGGTACAGCTGACTTTCAGGGCATCAATATGGATGGCTTTGGAGACATCTTTAGCTCTTTGTTTCGAGGGTTTGGTGGTTTTGGAGATTTCGGATTTGGGAGGCGGGGCAGAGCAGGGCCTCCACCTGGACAGACATTGAGAATGACCATCAAGCTCAGTTTTGAGGAAGCGTTCTTTGGTATAAAGAAGGAGATAGCCTTCAGGAGAAAAGTCCTATGCGCAACCTGCGGTGGAAGTGGAGCCAAACCTGGGACTGCGCCAACAAAATGCAGAACATGTGGTGGACAAGGCCAGGTGGTCAGGTCTATGGGGGGATTTATGAGTGTGGCTCAGACTTGTCCTACATGTCAGGGTTTGGGAGAGGCGATTGATTCACCCTGTCCATCATGTAAGGGTCAAGGTCTCCAAGAAGAGCGGAAAGAAACTGAGGTTCCAATCCCTCCTGGAGTGGAGGATGGACAAGGTATCAGAATTCAGGGGGGTGGTAACTTTGGCCCAAGAGGTGGACCTCCAGGTGACCTGATATTGATGTTCTCAGTTGAACCTCATGAATCGTTTGTACGGAGAGGTCTACATGTCTATATGGAAACCGACATCCCATTCTCAACTGCTGTCTTTGGAGGAGAAGTTGAAGTTCCTACAATGTGGGGGAATAGCAAGATCAAAGTGACAAAGGGCACTGAAGGGGGAACATTGTTCCGAATGAAGGGGAAGGGTGTTCATACTGAAGAGGGCCGTTCTGGGGATCAACTTGTTAGAGTCAATATTCATATCCCTAAAAAATTGAGCAAGGAGCAGAAGGAACTTCTAGAGCAATTTGATAAGGTCTTCTGATTAGAACTCTAGAGGCTTGCAAAGACATGCTTTCATTCTCAATCTGGGAAAGGCGTGAGAATTGACAGGTCTTACTACCCATGCAGTGTCAGCTCCCCTCCCAGTTCCTCCAATACACACAACATCCTTGGTTACTGGGATTAGACCTGCATCAGCAGCCATCATTACTATCTCGGCACAGACCTTGGTTCCTTGACCAAATGTCCTGAGAGCAACAGCGATAATTTCAGTTGTCATCCATGTACCTAGTTCTTTCCTAATACTACGAGCAACTCCAGCAAAAGTATGTGTTGCTGTCAGAACTTTTGCACCAAAACTCTCAATCTGCAGTCTTTTCTCATCTTCGAGCTCATTTTCATTATCCCTTACAAAACCTGTCTGATGTGAAACAACAACTACATTTCTGTCTTGGAATTCTTTTGCAGCTGCAATTCCAGTGGAACCGGTAGTTGTAGCCACTACTACATACTCCACCTCCGGATTAGAGCTGAGATAGTCACTCACTATCTCTAGAACCTTCTCAGTGTGTTCTGAAGAGGCTTTTGAAAAATAGTGTGTCTTTATTGACATTTTGTTCAAGCATCCTTTGTCTGTTGAGCTCTGATTATCGACTCGAGGAATGCAAAAGCAAGAAGTACAACCACTGCGAGCATGAAGTCAACTGCCCCCTCTGTAATGATGGATACCACCCATGACGATAAAACAACAACAAGAACCGCAACCATCAACCTCATGGTATAATAGATCCAGCGATCAGCGGTTTCTTTCTTCTCCTCCTCACTCTGCTCTTTGACATACTGTGCTGCGATTTCCTCTGGGGTGCCTAGTACCTCAAGCACTTCTAAAATTATAACAAGTTTGTCACTACTAGGATCTCTATGGACTTTGTTATTATATGCTTCATAGATATGAGATCTAAGGTCTTCTAATAGGTCCTCACTTTCGAAAGTATCAGGTAGCAATTTTGCTATTTTCTTGATGTGATTCTCTATTGCACGACCAATATCATCATCACTCATTTCTTCAGATCCTCCAGTTTCTCAAAAATTTCATTAACCAACAGAGTCAGTTGACGAAACACACGGTCTCCCTCTCCAGTCAGAACGTATACCTTCCGACTGGGTCCTGATTCTGACTTCTCGACATGGACATTCAGAAGTCGTTCTTTTCGAAGTCTGTGCAAAATGGGATAGAGAGTGCCCTCTTTTACTTGAAGAAGACCATCTGTTCTCTCTTCTAGCTCACGCGCGATACCATACCCGTGAATCCCATCCTCATAACGATTGACTATAGCAAGGACTGCGTATTGAAGAATTCCTCTTCTGATTTCTATCTTCCAACTGTCTTCAAAGCTGGGTCCTTTTTCCAAGACTCTGCATTCCTCTCAAATATTCGACGAAGAGCATTCTATCACATCTCCTTAAGTATGTCTATCCTAGACGATATCTCTATCATGACGTTTTCCAGGTAGCCGTGTACGAAGTTCCAACCAGATCGTAGAGGAATACGCCTTTGGTTCTCGAACAAGAAGGTAGAAAAATGACGCGAAGAACCTGAGAATTCCACTCAACATCAGCATTATGAAGACTGTAAAATAGGGGTCTCCAAGAGTCTGAAGGATGATCTGTCCAAGAATTCCAGCAATCAATGAGCCAACCAGATAGACTACACCTGTGAAAGTGTTGTAAACTGCAAGATGTGAGCCTCTCTCTTCTTCTGGTGCGATGTCATAGATATAGGCGGTAATTGCGTTCATACCAGATGCTGTACAGAATCCTGCCAGAATGTTAGCAGCATACACATAGTACACATTCTGGGCAACTGCATACAAAATTGGTACAAGGAAAAGGAGTCCTCTTCCTAGGAGTATCAATGGTTTTCTCCCTACTCTATCACTGAGTTTCCCAAAGGGAACTGTGAAGATAATTATGGACAATGTCATGACTGCTGAGGCAATGGCAATCTCCAGGTTTGAATTTTTCAACCATGTCTTTTGCACAATTATGAAGTACGGCCAAGCGAGTGACATTGCAAATGAGAAGAACACAGCGATAAAGCAGAATCTTCGAAAGTCATTTGGTTGAGATAGCAATCGATGGATTGGCGGGAATCTCCTCGGTCCATCTCCCTGTTTCTGATGTTGCTTAATTGTAATAGACAAAAGGGAAGCGACAATTCCAACGATTGCAGTGAAGAAGAACGGACCATAGTAAGCTACCCTAAACGCTTGTTCGTCAAGATGAACAGGGAAAAACAAAGGACCAAGACCTCCTAAGAGCCCTCTTAGAAAAGGTACCAGTGAGGGCAAGACAGCAATGAATCCAGAGATTAAGGTGGCTAATAGAGAAGCAATATTTGTTGCAAGTCCGAGTTTTCCCAACTCATTCCCTCTATTCGTTTCATCCATCAAGCCGCCAACCAGTGATAGCCATGTTGGAATTTGAATGCTAAAGAGAATGGACTGGATTGCATAGAGGATGATCATCTCAAGTGGTGTTGCAGCCCAGAGGAACATATAGACGACTAAAAGTCCAGTCATTGTACCAAACGCGACAAATGCCTTTGTGTTTCTCACCCTATCAGATGTTGCTCCCCATATAGGTTGAAGGACGGTAGGTGCAAAGTTCCCTACACTTCTAAATGCCCCCTGCTCTATATAATTCTGCACTCCTCTTAGGGCTTCTTGCATATCAATGAGATATGCTTGAAGAAATGGTGCATGGAGACCGACTGCAAACTGAGTCAGTGCTCCAACAAGAAATGCACGTTTTGGCAGTCTTTTAAGATCAGCTTTCTCAGTTTGAGATTCAGTTATCGTCATATTTGGAAAATGAGGCTTTTGGACCTCTTATTAACTCTAGTTCTTGCATAGCCCTGTTACGTGACCGTCATTGTTATGTAGAGCAGATTGCATACCATCTATGGTTGTGGTATCAAATCTATGCTCGACGAGTCTGTTTATCGGAAGAGAATTGAGCAAGTAAGGAACCATCTTGTTTCGGCCAATGCAGATTTTGCTTTTCTAACACCTGCACCAAACTTCCAGTATCTGACTGGATTCAATTACGAAATGCGTGAGAGGTTGATTGCGCTCATCATATCAAAGGATTCTGAGCCACATCTAATCGCGCCCGCATTTGAAGTAACAGCTCATGCATCGAAAACATGGATTAAAGATTTCATTCCTTGGGCTGAGGATGAGGATCCCTTCTCATTGATTGCGGATTATATTGGAGAAAAAAACATGGGTTATTCAGTCCTGTTTGATACTCATATGCCGCTCAGCGTGTATTGGGCTTTGGAGGCTGCCTTAGGAGGATTTCAAAAGTCAGCATCTGTGAGTCATGTGATTGATGCAATGCGACTAACCAAATCCGACAAAGAGATAGAGTTGATGAAGAACGCTGGTCGGATCATTAACGATGCAGTCCTCAAGGCTTTCACTGATGTTAGAATTGGTATGTCTGAGCTCGAGGTGCAGCAACTCGTTCACAAAGAAATCCGTCGTCACGGTGCATCCCCGACATTCGCGGCTATTCAATTTGGCGAGAACAGCGCGCTCCCGCACGCAGAAGCGGGCAATCGGATTTTAAAAAGAGGAGATCTCATCCTCATGGACTGCGGTTGTTCTATTGATGGCTATAACACAGATATGACCAGAGTGGGTGTTGTAGGACCCCCTAGTGAGGAGATTGACAAGATATATCGAACAGTCCTTCGAGCCTTAGAAACAGCTATTGAGAAGATCACTTCAGGAATGGCATGTGGGACTGCTGATGGTATCGCTCGGAAGGTTATTGATGATGCAGGGTATGGTGAGTATTTCACGCATCGTCTTGGTCACGGTATCGGTCTTGAAGTTCATGAGCCTCCCTACATTGTCCGAGGCAACCCTCAAGAATTGAAACCAGGTATGTGTCATAGCATTGAGCCAGGTATCTATATTGAGGGCAAATTTGGTATTAGGATTGAGGAATTGGTCTGTATTTGCGAAACTGGGCTAGAACTTCTTACATTTATGTCGCGTGACCTTATTCAGGTTGACCAGTAGAAGTATCTTCTTCAGTGGGTGTTTCCGTACGAGACTTTGTAAGGATTTCATCCATCTTCTCTCGATCTTCTTCAGAGAGATGTTGCATTGCTTCAGCTGATTGTCGTATCATCTGATTCATCAATATCGAGTAGACTGCAGGTAATGCCGCTACAGTTTCCATACGCTCGTCGTACTCCTGCTCTGCAAGTCTTCTAGCCTCCTGAAGAGCCTCCTTGCTCACGTCGCCCTTGCCGACACCTGGACAGTCCTTCCTACTCAGGACATATTTCTCACCATTATATTCAAGTGGAAAACTCTGGCATGAGATTGGTCTGCCATATCTTATCTCACAGGCATTTGCTCGTTCGTTATAGAAAACGCATGCTGTGCCTTCTTTTTCATCCTTCAAAGGTTTCCGGGCAGTTTCGAGGTAGAAGGTATCTTGTTCATCTTCAGGTAAATGGATGGTGATGCCCGGTAGAATGTTCATAATGTATCCCTGGTTCATCCAACGTGCCAGATCACTAAGTGTGACCAGAACCTTTGGTCGAATGTGACATGCTTTAGTTTCACATTTTTGTTCCAAACATTTGAAACTATACTTTGATTTCTCAGACATTCTCCTCACCTAGGAGCGTGAATGAGTGTGTCCTTCCATCCATGTCTTTATTTTTTTCGAAACAGGTTTTTCCGTAGCCGATAGGTTTTTGTTCAACTCCCAGGGCTCAATATCAACCTCAGAAAGAGTTCTCTTAGCACTCGGAGTATTAGAAATGACTGAGTGGTATAGTAACGACATCGAGCACGTCATAGAACACCTTGAAACGTCTCCTGAAGGTCTATCATCTGAAGAAGCAAAGGCAAGATTTGCTGAATATGGTCCTAACGAGCTTGTGGAGAGCGGTCGTATTAGCCCGCTACGGATGTTTCTTCAGCAGTTTATGGATCCGATGGTAATCATTCTGCTAATTGCCATTGCCATCTCATTACTCACCTCTGTCATCTCAGCTGCTGATTCAGAACATGAGAGTGGCGTAATAGATGCCATTGTAATCTCTGCCATTGTCATTTTCAATGCAATCTTTGGGTTTGTCCAGGAGTACAAGTCAGAGAAAGCTTTGGAGGCACTCAAGGAAATGGCTGCACCAAAGGCCCGTGTCAAGAGAGATGGTTTCTGGACTGAGATTGAGTCGAGGAATGTTGTGCCCGGCGACTTGGTCGGGTTTGAGGCAGGAGATTTGATCCCTGCAGATGCAAGAGTGTCGTATGCTATAGGACTCTCTGCTGATGAAGCCCCACTTACCGGAGAGTCGGTGTCCGTTCGAAAGATGATTGAGCCAATTCATCTCCGTAGACCTGTTGTTGGTGACATGAAGAATATGGTCTTCCAGGGTACAACCATTACTGCTGGAAAGGGTCAGGCAATCGTAACTGCAACAGGTATGAGAACTCAATTTGGCAAGATTGCTGAGCTCGTCCAAGAGAGCGATAAAACAATGACGCCTCTTCAGCTCGACTTGGAAGATCTAGGGAAGAAGCTTGGATTACTAATCATCATTCTCTGCATAATCGTGTTTGGTGCTGAGGTTATTAACCATGCTGCAGCCACTATTATGGAGGCACTGCTTGCTGCGATTGCCCTCGCAGTGTCTGCAATCCCCGAGGGACTGCCTGCAGTTGTCACCATCACACTTGCGATAGGTGTGCAACGAATGGTGGCTCGAAATGCCATAGTGCGTAGATTGCCTTCAGTAGAAACACTGGGCTCAACAACTATCATCTGTTCTGACAAGACTGGTACAATAACAAAGAACGAGATGACGGCAACAAATCTATTTGTCAATGGCATGACGATATATGTTAGTGGCGTTGGATATAACAAAGAAGGGAAATTCACAAGGGCTAGTGGGGACTATGATGTTCTTCAGGACCAACATGTTGTGAAACTGCTAGAAATTGGACAACTGTGTACGAATTCGCTTATACAACCTGATCCCTCTGGAAGGGCTGACTGGAGCGTGATTGGTGATCCTACTGAAGGCGCATTGCTTGTTCTTGCTGAGAAGGCTGGCATCTCTAGAGAGGATACACTTACTCGTAACGAAGAGATAACAGAGATTTCATTTGATTCAGGCCGGAAACGAATGACCTCGATAACTCGAGATGAGGCTGGTAATCTATGTGCCAATTCAAAGGGTGCTCCTGAGGTTCTATTGCCTCTCTGTACACACATCTATGAGGACAATCAAGTCAAAGAACTATCTGATGACGATAAGAAGTCCATCATTGAAATCAGTGCTGGTTTTGCAGAGAGTGCATTACGGGTTCTTGCATTTGCATATCGTCCCTTGGAAGGGGAGATACCCGATTGGGAGCCTGAAAAGGTGGAACGAAACCTAATCTTTGTCGGACTCATTGGAATGATTGATCCACCTCGTGATGAAGTCAGAGATGCGATCAAGCTGTGTAGGATAGCTGGAATTCGTCCAATCATGATAACCGGCGACCATAAGCTCACTGCACGTGCAATCTCACGTGATGTAGGATTGATTGACATTGATGGCGAAGTTCTCAGTGGCGTTGAGCTGGACGACCTATCTCCCAGAGAGTATCGTGAAGCAGTCAAGCGGTGTAATGTGTTCGCTCGAGTCGCTCCGGAACATAAACTGAAGATCATAAAGGCACTCAAGTCATCGAAAGAAGTTGTTGCAATGACCGGTGATGGAGTGAATGATGCTCCTGCAATCAAAAATGCTGACGTAGGCATCGCAATGGGGATTCGAGGAGCTGATGTCACCAAGGAGGCATCAGACGTAATCCTCACTGATGATAACTTTGCCACCATAGTTTCTGCGGTGGAGAAAGGCCGTGAGATATATGCAAACATACGAAAGTTCGTGAGATTCCTACTAGCCGCTAATTTCGATGAAGTCTTTCTCATTTTTACGGTCATTATGCTCGGATTGCCACTCCCCATTACTGCAATACAGATACTATGGCTTAATCTTGCGACTGATGGATTTCCAGCCCTCGCTCTTGGCGTAGATCCCTCTGAGAAAGGTGTGATGGAACGACCTCCTCGAAGACCTGGAGCAAAGATGATGGACAGGGGAATGATTACTTTCATTATCATTGCTGGTTTCACAGCATTTCTTGCGTCCTTGACAATGTTCATGTGGTCGCTTTGGGCTTATGGCGGTTGGGTCCCCGGTCTTACAGGACCAGTAGTCGACTGGAGCACAAGTGTCTCGCCCGTTACTGGAATGACATGGGAATACGTCCTGGCACATGGAAGGACTGCTGTATTCGCCAGTGTCGTGTGTTTTGAGCTCCTGTTTGTCTGGAACTGCCGAGATGAGTATCACCCAGTTTGGAGGACTGATATCAGAGAATCAAAGGTCTTGATGGGGGCAGTAGCCTTGTCTTTGATCCTGACACTGCTTACAGTCTATTTCCCACCAATGGCTGTCCTATTCGAAACAGTTCCCCTTAATCCACTCGATTGGGGTGTCATTCTTCTGACCTGTCTGCCAGCCTTGATTATCCCACCACATATCATCTTTGGACATACTAATAAATCGCGGAATGACTAGGCTGGGAGACGTTTGTCCAACCACGCATAGAGGTCTCCAAGAACCTGTTCTCTCTCAGGCTCCTCATGTAGCTGGTGGTAAAGACTGTCATATAGGTACCAAGTCTTATCCTTTGAACCCAGATTTTCATAGAACTCTCGGCTCTTTTCAGGATTCACGAGCTTATCAGCACCAGCCTGTTGAAGTAAGACTGGCATGACAATCATGGAGGCTGATCGGAGAGCATCTTTTGAGGCTTTGAGCCCCTCGATACCAAATCGCGGTGTAACCACATCTACTCTAAGAGGGTCATGCTCCATACGTTCGATGTTCTCAGGATTTCTAGAGGCATCCGAATAGTCTATTCCTGTTTCGAAATATCTCTTGACATTCAGCAAAGAAAGAAAACTTCCAGCGATACGTTTTCCAGCACCAATATCCAGAGTTTGACTCACAGCGGGACAATTTAAAATAAGTCCATCTAGAGTTCTTGGATATTTTACAACATATCGGATCGCATTCAATCCACCTAACGATGCTCCAAGTAGAAATGTAATTTTGTTCAGATATGTATCCTTAACCTGCATGACCAAATTCTGGATGTCCTCGACATATTCCTCGAAACTCATCACATGTCCCTTCGTTCCAGAATAATGTCCAAACCCCCTCAAATCGGGTGCAAAGACCGCAATCCCTCGATTAGCAAGATACTCTCCTATGTTTGTCATGTCCCCAGCATGACCTCCAAGACCATGGAGAGCTATCACTAGGGCTCGCGGTTTGTCATCATCAGGACGCCAGAGTGCCATGAACATTCTGGTCCCATCAAATCCTATGTACTTGCTCTCCTTGAATTTCATGAAGGACACCGCCTTTTTAGTTATGCACAACTTCTGCTATTTATCTTGTTCAGGCAAAAGAAGAATTTGACTGGTCCTTCTCGGACCAGTCTAAAAATTATAACTAGAATCTGTTTGGTTTCGGTTCATCGCCTGAATAATCATAGAATCCCATACCCGCCTTGCGTCCAACCCATCCTGCTCTTACCATCTTTCTCAGAAGGGCTGGTGCTCGATACTTGCTGTCTTTGAACTCATCTACAAAATAGTCACTGATGTATAACATGGTGTCAAGTCCGACAAAGTCTGCCAGTGTCAATGGTCCCATTGGCCAATTGAGACCCAGCTTAATAGCCAGATCCATATCTTCTACAGTTGCAATGCCTTCTTGAATGGCAAAGACAGCTTCGTTAAGTGCAGGTACCAATAGACGATTCACCGCAAAGCCCGGTGCTTCATTGACCAGCACAGTCTTCTTGCCTACCTTATGAGAAACATCCTCAATCACTTTCACAGTATCATCATGGGTTGCTTGCCCCTTGATAATCTCCACAAGTCCCATTACGGGAACCGGGTTGAAGAAGTGCATTCCTATGAACTTCTCAGGTCTCTTTGTGACAGCAGCCATCTGGGTAATGCTGATACTTGATGTATTCGAGGCCAGAATTGCGTGTTTTGGTGCAGCCCCATCAACCTCTTTCCAGGTATCGAGTTTCAGACTGACTATCTCAGGAATTGCTTCAATGACAAGGTCTGCATCCTTCACTGCCTCCTTGAGATCTAAGACTCCCCTGATTCTTCCAAGAATAGAGTCCACCTCATCTTGGGTGATTTTCCCCTTTGCTACCCCTCTCTCAAGGTTCTTCCTGATGGTTGCGATTCCATTGTCTATGAACTTCTGGTCAATGTCACGCATCTTGACTTCATACCCTGCCTGAGCGCAAACATGGGCAATTCCATTTCCCATCTGTCCTGCACCCAGAACAGCTATCTTTTTGATCTCCAATATAATCCACCTCTAATTACTCAGTTGAGTATGTCCTTGGCTCGTTACTGCCTCTAAATATGTTTGACTATCCCACTAGAAATTGCACGATATGATTGATTTCATGCAACTATTTCCTGCAGTATCTGAAGGTGCAGCGTTTATCTCCAGTTGCGATTGTTTCATGACGTGTAAAATCAATCCAGTCCTCAATAGAATCAGCGAAAAGGCTGTCATAGTCACAAAGTATCGGTCCCAGCTCAGGTTTTCCAGCCTCGCGAAGAATGTCAAAATAGAAACATCTGTGCATGTCAAAAGCAAAGCACCCCTCCTCTTTTTCAACTTCTTCTAGCTGGAAGTACTCGTTGTTATAATTGACCTCATTCCCCTTCCTTGCCCATTCAATAAAAGCATGCCAAGAATTATCTTCGTGCCTAAGTTTCGTGACCTCGTCCTTTAAGTATCCTTCAAGCATGGTTCTGTAAATTGACATCACTGTTTCCTTTAGTTCTGTAAAGGAGGCTCTTACCTCACACATGACATCATCAAGTGCCATCACAAAGAGGGAGTTAACACCGTGACGCTTGGAAAGGGCATCTGGCATCATGTGTTCATAGTTATTGAAATGAATCTTGAACTGTCTCGAGAATAGTGTATGCATGGATGGACCTTTATCTCCAAATTGCCTAGTCAATTCATCACGTGTGCACTCTGAGAAATAATCGATTAGTTGTTGTGTCTGCTCATCTGGAGCCATTACCAAATCACGTTTGCATTCTTTTAGTACATGTGAGCTTTTGGTCATCCTTGATATGCTTGTCTGGGTTGTACATTGCTCCAATTCAGTAGTAACATATTGTGACTCCTTTCCGTGACCCTCACAAGTGGCTTCGCTATATATACTAAATCTGAGCAGTATTCATTGTGAAATATCATGGCTCTAGCAACTAACTCACGAAGAACATCTGCGCTGACAGATAAGAGAGGTCCAAGTATCTCAACTCAGGCTTTGACCTATGCATACATGACAGTCACAAGGTGATTAAAGTGATAGATTCCGAACAACAGATCTGTTGGATCTCTGCTGACATTAGTATGACCGGTGGTTGGTCACAAGGTGGTCACAGAACTGGTCAGTTGGTCTCAGAAACAACATATCATGTGACCAGACCATAAAGGCGTGTGAAATATCATGGCTCTAACAAAGAACGACAACAAATCTGTGCGATCGAAATACCACGATTTTCAAACTCGGGCTATCACTCATGCCTATACCTACAGGAGATGAGGCACTTGGCACAGAAGAATATCTCTCGATACATCTCCACTCGTGCAATCGCTGAAGTCTACTTCAGGAGATGAACTCATTGATAATTAGTAAATTTGGTTTAAAATATCAACAAATTTACTATTATAAGTACATAGAACAAAGTAATGCTTTTAGAATAATGTTTATAACAAAACCATTCATTGATAATGGTGTGGCTAACAAACTATTTGGAGGCTAATGATACAACGTGGTGATGACAATGACACTGCTGGCAATCCTCTCACAGGAACGAGTAAACTTGACCAGAGGAGACAAGTCAATCTGTGTCCAGTCATCCGGGGCATTGCGTGACGCAGGTCTTGGTGTGTCGGAATAGAGCAATGCGATTTCACATTAGACTTACACCGGACAAATCTCCTATCTCCGAATCTCCTAAGGTGGAGATTCAGCAGCGGCCCTCGTTTGTGTGATCCGGGGGCCGTTGCAATTCATGGGAAGTTGACAGACATGAAACGTGAAACGGATCTTGAAAACAATGCTCCTAGATACGCATTCTTAGGCAAAGAATCAACTTCGAACTCCTTCAAAGATCACAACCAAAAGATAGGGGTTGAACAGTCATGACTAGCATGAGATCCTTCCTGGGCCTGCCAGACGCCACTGACAAAGTCTTAAGACTGGCAAAAATCATGGGCATCTTGGGACCACTTGCCAATGTCGTCTTCACATTGTCTACTACTTTCTGGGTGATATTTGTAGCAGAGGCACTTGGTGGAGGTCCTGGAATGTATCTCCAAGGAATGGGTCTTGTTGGGACCCTTGTTGTTGTGCAGATGGTCGTTCAGATACTTCTAGACTATCCAACAGGGGCTGTGGGTGACTGGATAGGTCAACGATATATCATCGCAGGTTCTAACATCTCATTTGGTATTGCCTTTCTTCTGATCTCCTTCGTCACGGTTGACACTCCGTTCATCTATCTGATGGGGGTATATGCACTGATGGGCTTTGCTGAATCGCAATCAAGTGGTGCGTGGGGCGCTTGGTTCGATAACAATTATCGTGTTGCGATGCCCGGAGATACAGACAGGAAGCAGTATGGAGTATTCTGGGGGCGGATGGGTATGGTGATGCAGATTGTGTCAACTGCTTCATTGATTCCAGGAAGTATCTTAGCTGTTATCTTCTCAAGGTCCTGGGTATTTCAACTCCAGGGGATTCTCGCCTTTGTGTTTGCTATGCTTACTTTTAGGCTTGTGCGTGATTTTCCTGAAGTTGAAGAAGAACGAGACCAAAGGGGCGGCCGCCCCGAGATGGGTGAGTATCTCTCAATCCTCAAGGGTGGTGTCAGCTATCTGTTCAGACATGCTTTCGTTCGCTACATTGCTGTAGGAACCATGTTGGCTGTGAGCTCAATCATGGTGTGGGGCAACCTCATTCTCTTCCCAATGTACTACCTCTATCTCATCACGGATGTGGGTGTTGCAAGCTTCAGAACTTTACTCTTCATTCCTGGCATCTTTTCTCAAGAGCGTTCAGGAGTCTGGTCCCGAAGGTTTGAGCCAAAGAAGTGGATTCCCCGTTTCCGACTGATGCAGACGTGTGGTTTCATCTTCTTCTGGGTGTTTGCTGCCATCATGTTGATATTTCCACCTGCAGCTTCCAGTGTGAACATTCTGACTCTATATTGGCCCTTTACCAGTATAGAACTGCTCACACTCCCAGTGGAGAATGTAGTTCCTATTGCTCTCATATTCACCACATTTGTGTCCACATCCTTCTTTGGTGGATTTGCTGAGATTCTAACACAGCGAGTGTTAATCGATGTGATTCCAAACCGGATCCGGAACTCTATGTACTCGTTGTTCCCAACGCTAGCAACATTGTTTGCGATTCCTCAAATTGCTCTATTCGGGTGGCTGATCACCATCATTGGTTTCCCCTTGACTCTTGCAGCCTGTGGCATCACATCTCTGACCGGAGTATTGCTGATTATCTATGGGTTCAGACATGAACCTCCAGTAGTTGATGGTGAAACTTGGGCAAATGGAGATGCACTCAAGGCTCTTGAAACACCAGAGTCTCCAATTACAGAAGAGATTGCCTTAGAGATCATTAAGGAGTCAGAATCTGGTGGAATGGACGAGATCACGAAAGGATTACTCTTGGACGATTAGGTTTGGTTTATAGGCTGCTAATCTTTGCAGCCTCTTTCCCTTTTTATCTACCAACACAAAGTTAATACTCACTCTTGTGGATTTGACTTCGGTGTTTACAATTGTCGGATAGACCACAGTTTTTGACCGTGTCTTATTCTGACTCAGGTCTTAGTACCATGAGTTATGAGCGTAAGATGGTCCGAGAGAAAGATGTGAAATTTGATGGGGAGGATGGGGACCTCGAGCTCACCGATGTTCGTCTTGTCTGGTACAAGAAGCCCTCCAAGAAGAGTGGACTTAAGAAATGGGGTGCCCTTGCTGGAGCAATTGCGGGTGCTGCACTACTCGAAGGTGCAGGACATAGGATGGGCGGTATTGGTGGCCATGTCACGCGATCCCTGGCACGAGGAATAACCTATGCAGCAGTTGGAACTGCAATATCTTCGTGGACAGCTGAGTCATATTACAACAAAGATCAGAATGGTAACACTGAGAGTCTCGCCTTGCCTCTACTTGCCATCAACAACATAGCACAGAGTGGTGAACGCCTGGTTGTTGAATTGAAATCTGGCGGAGCAATGGAGTTCCATTTCAAGCAGAAGAAGGTCATTCCATCCATCATTGCGAATGTATCAGCAGCACAGACGCAAGGAAAGTGTCCCTATTGCGGGACCAATGCTGGAAATGTCCCAACATGTCCCAATTGTGGAGGCGTCATAGAAGGTGGAACCGGTGGAGCTCATGCACATGACACAAGAAGTGCTGGGGGAGCAGGCTCAATGACCATTCACTATACTGACCGAGATGGTGATGGGCAGCCAGATTCAGTGACTGTAACAGGTGCCGGAGTACCAGGGGGTGCTCAGGGTGGATTCTGCATGAATTGCGGAACTCCCTATCCACAAGGTGCAAGATTCTGTAATAATTGTGGACAGAAGGTTGGATAGCTACTCTCATTCTTGGGCTCAGGATTGAGCCCATTCCCCTCTTTTTTCGGTTTGTTGACGGAAAAGGTCCTCCTCCTTAGGCCGATTCACATCACCAGCATTTTCAGAGCCATCTGCAAACTCATAGCCACGAATGATTACAACTGGAACTCCCTCGCCCGCCTGCCCCATCAAGGGCTCTGCAAAAGCAGCAAGTTCATCTATCTGACAGACAGTCGATCTTTTGAGAATCCTTCCATGCAGGTCTGGTTTTCCCTTATTGTATTTGAAGGCATTAATCCCTGCGCAACCTATGGCAACATTGACCAATCCTTTTCTCCATGGTCTGCCTTGACTGTCTACTAGAATCACACCAAGGTTCAGGTCTGTTTCTTTTCTAAGATCTCTAAGAATTCTCTCTGCTGATTGATCTGGATTCTTTGGTAGCAATACATATTCTCCATCAGGGGCATTCGACCTGTCCACTCCACTGAAATTGCAGATTAGACCTGAGTGGGTTTCTGTGATCAACACACCTTTACTAGAAATGACCTCAACGGACTCCCTAAGGGCAAGTTCGACATGCGTAGGATCAAACCCATTTCTCTCAGCAATACCCTTGGCTTCCCTAGAAGGAATAATACTGCATGCCTTCACAATCCTGCCTTCTGATTTGGAAACTATCTTTGAAGAAATTACGAATATATCTCCCTCATTCAGATTGAATCCACTCTCTTCGACTGCTTCAAGGATTATGCTTACGAGAGGGTCACCTGGTTTAATGATTGGTATTGAATCCAGAGCAACTGCAACGACAGTTATGGGTGTCATTATTCCTTTCCTGATTTTTATTGTTGCATTTTCAGAAAAAGTTGTGTGTCCAAATTAATGCTACTTAGAACACATGTTCCAAGAATAATCAGTTCAGTTAATATATAACTTCAAAAGCGTCTTGAATTGTACAAACTCACAGAATGAGGCGTTTTGAGGGGATTAGTGACAGAAATGATTAATATACGATTAAAAGAATCCGACTATTCAGCGCAGAATGTCGTTTCGTTGGAAATCCATCCTTGTGAACTTACATAGTAAGCACAAGAAAATTCCATCATTTGGAGCCGGTCACATTGTCTGAGAAGAAATCCAATTCAAATCCAACTCCCGCACCAGCCAAGGTTGAAACAGGAGATATCAAGCAAGGTACAATTGCTAAATTCATGCGAAAGCGTACTCAGTTAGTGGGTTTTGAAACTGGACTTAACAAACATACCCAATATGCTATTGAGTTCTTGGACAATGCAATCGACGCTCTCGAGAGTTGGTGGTGGAAGACTAAGAGACGTCCAAGACTCCAAGATCAATTAGACCCAGCAGTTATAGCTGAAGTTCGTGCTAAACTCGAAGAAGGTCAGATAGATACCATTGCTCTAAGTAAGCAATTGGAACGAGATGTGAGAGCTGGCAAAGAAGTAGAGATTCCACCAAGACGTAAGGAAACCATAGATGAGAGAATAACGGAGTTTCGGAAATTCGTAATGCCTTTGCGCTCTTTGATATCAAAGAGAGAGCCATTGGTAGTCATAGAGCTCAAAGAAGTACAGATGCCTGATCTTGTCGCAATTGATGATGAAGAGGGATTCAAGGTATACGAATTCACCTGTTTCGATACAGGTGTAGGAATGGTTCCCAATGACTTGGAGAAATTTGGTATCTACCTTGCATCAAGTAAATCGGAGAAGCTCAGACAGACGCGCGGAAGTCAAGGATTTGGAGCTCCTTCAGCTTTCAGTGATGCGCAAAACACCACTGGAAAGCCTATTTTCACAATTACAAAAAGGTTCAACTCTGATGCAGGAACAGTTGCTAACTTTTACACAACGACCGCAAACACAAAGGAACATGTTGGCGGACCTATTGATATGGAACTCCCCTTCAATCATGGAACTTTCATCAAATTGTTCTATTTGAATATTCAATACCGACGAGGGTATGCTGATATCTATGCTGAGATGGCCTCACTTCTCAATTCTCATGTGACCATTATTTTCATTGATCCCTATGGTGTGGTTCACATTCATCCACGTAGAGTGAGTACATTTCCTGAGGAACCAAAGTATGCTCAACCACATCCTGCAAGTATCAGAATTGGTGAGTTCCAAGATCTCTTACGAGAAACTAGAGAACCTGATCTAAGAGGATTTCTGACAAAGGCATTCTGTCGACTCAGCATGAATAAGGCAAAGACGATTGTTTCCAATGCTAGCAAGGATCTCCGAAGAAGGCATCTTGATGACCTCAAAATGACAACACCTACCGACTCCCTCTCGAAAACTGAGGTCGAGTTGCTTTATCGGGCGTTTTCAAGTGAGGACTACATCGCTCCCCCCACTGACACAGTGGTTCCAGTTGGTGAAGAGATATTTGAACAGACAATAAAGATGGCATACAAGCCTGATTTCGTTGCCGCTGTGACACGAAAACCCACATCCGGCAAGGGACTCTCTTTTGCTATTGAAGTATGCATTGCATATGGTGGTGAAATAAAACCTGCTTCATCAGCACCCATGGTTCTGTGGAGGTTTGTGAATCGAGTACCTAAACTTCGAGACAATAGCGACTGTGCCACTTGGAAGGCAACTGCTTCAGTGAACTGGAAGAATTACAAGCTACAGACCTTTGACAATGGAATTCCTAGGGGTCCAGTGATGGTTTTCATTCACGTTGCTGGAGCATATGTACATGTCATGTTCAAAGGACAGAGTAAACAGGCTTTGGCTGAGGATGAAGTGCTTCTAAGAGAGATCAAACTCGCCCTAGAGGATGCAGGTCGAAAGTTCAGGAGGTTCATAACACGCCGCGAGACTGCACGCCGCAAAGCAAAACGTGCTGGCATTCTCGCAATGTATGCTGACCAGTTTGCCCAAAGTCTAGTGACCATCGCTAATGATGGTAGGAAGAAACCCCTTTTTGATGCAGAAACAATTGCTAGCAAAATAAGAGATTCGATTACGGGATTTGAAACTGTTGAAGATCAAGAGGAAACCGAAACTGATGCCTTTGGCACGGATCTTATTGCTGATATTCCTCTTGATGATGACGAAGAAGTGGTTGAAGAGGGTGAGCTTGAATGAGTCGTAAGAAAACTAAGGATAAAGAAGACACTGTTCAATCAACTCTTAATGAGGTTGTTGAAGAACCAAAATCAAAGAAGCCCTCAAAAACCAAATCTGCGAAAGCAGGTTCGAAAAGACCTTCTAAAAAGACCTCAAAGAAGGTCACCAGTACAAAAAAGACCGAAAAGAAACCAACAAAAGTCACTCAGAAAAAGGAACTCCCAAAGAAGAAAACACCTTCAAAGAAGAAGAAAAAACAAGTAACGAAAGAAACTCCAACTGAATTACCAGCGAGTGCATTCAAACTTACAGACCTTCCTGGTGTTGGACCAAAGCTGCAAGAACGACTCATCAAAGCAAAATACGAAACAGTTGAGAAGATTTCTCGTGCCAGACCACCCTCGATTGCTAAGAAAGTGGAAGGTCTAAGCAAAGATGGAGCAAAGAAATTGACAGATGCGGCAAAAGATTTGGTTAAGAGAGGTTTGGCGAAGACAGTCACACCAGATGAGCCTTCTGAAGCTCCAGCAGAGGTCACTGAAGAAGAAATCAGAGCTCCAAGGATGTCCCTGACAGATGTTCCTGGTTTAGGGTCTAAACTTGCACTCTCTATGGAACGTGCTGGCTATGACTCAGTGGCTCGGCTTGCTCGTGCATCGCCAGAAAATGTCGCAAAGAAAGTTGGTGGTCTGAGTGTTGCAAAAGCTACTTCATTTGTGAATTCAGCTAAAGGTCTAATTCGTGATCAGGAAATAGCAGAGTTGACAGGGGAACCTGAGATAATTGTCGCCACAAAGACAAAGAAAGAAGCAGAAACACCATCAGAGAAGGAAGAACCTGTGAAAGATAAGATGGAGGAGAAAGCTCCTAAGAAGGAAAGGGTGCCAAAGAAAAGAGAGCCAAAGAAAAAAGAGGTCCCTGTCAAGAAACCAACAAAAACACCGAAGGCACCTCTTAAGAAGAAACCCAAGCCTCTTCGAAAGGAATCCGGCTTACCAGTTCCTAAAGCTGTAAGTCAGCTCGCTGTCGAACTGAAGGATAATTGGACAGCTGCAGAACAGAGAGTTCAAGCTTCTCACGAGGATGGTGAGGAAGGAGAACCCCTCATCGAAACAGTTGAAGTCGTTAGCTTGTCTGCAGATGATACAACTGAAAGAATCGTTGATACAGCACTGGATATTCTCAATGAAACAATGTTGAGTGGTAGACCAGCATTTGATATACCGAGTAGGTCTGGTGACAATATAGTTTGGGATGAGGTTCGTGATTTACTTCTGCTCGGAATGCGTACAATCTCCCGTCCCTATCATTCGCTTGCTTCAGTGGTCGATGCCACAAGGACTGCCCGTGTTATGGAGATTGTGTTCAACTTACTCAAGTCTAATTTGCATGCAACCAAAAGAGAAGTGTACTACAGTGATGTTAACTTATTCAGAGAACAGAAGTATAGTGATAAAATAATCGAAGACGTTGCATCAATGATTCAAACCACACGTGACAGCATTCACGTAGTGGCTTCCGCCAGAGGATCAGCAATGGGTCGTGTTACCATTCGCGATGGTGGCGACTTGATTGATCTCACAAAGATGGGGACTGGTGGCTGGGCGGTTACTCCATTTTTGGACCAGCTTGAGATTGTAGAGAGTGATGCCGAGTTCATAATCCTGTCCGAGAAGGATGCTGCAGTCATGCGGCTTGCAGAAGCAAAATATTGGAATCGCCAACCATGCATAGTGATTACAGGCAAAGGTTCTGGAGACATTGCCACAAGGGCATTCCTCAAGATGCTTGTCAAAGAACTGGAGATTCCGGCCTTCGCCCTGGTAGATTCTGACCCCTATGGACATTACATCTATTCCGTGTTCCTAAGAGGTAGCAAGAGATTGAGCTATGAGTCACCATTCATCGCGACTCCAGAGCTGAAGCTATTGGGTGTATTGAGTCGAGACTTGGATGAGTATAATATCCCAAAGGCTGTTCGTATACCTATGCAACCCACTGACATCAAGCGAGTCAAAGATATGCTGAAGGAACCATTCGTAAAGCGGAACAAACCCTGGGTAGAAGACCTGGAGTTGATGCTTAGGCTCAAAGAGAAGGCTGAGATACAAGCTTTTGCATCTCATAGCTTTGAATATCTCACTGATGAATACCTTCCTCGAAAGCTTGAAACTGGAGATTGGATATAGTCAAGCATTAGCTCCATGCCACAAGTGAGTCCTTATTACTAACTTGGGATAAGTAACACTAGCTCGAGAGGATTAAGGAGACTCATCATTGGTGATTTCAAAAGTTGGAACTGAAGTGATTGACAGCCACGCACACTTCTTCACCTACGATACAATCAAACGATGGCTTGATAGTGGCGCTTCAATGGAACGGTTGCAGAACAGAGTTACATTTCAGACTGACATGCCAAAATTGGCAATTCCCGATGAAAATTGGGATGCTGGCCAGATGTGGGCGGATGAATTGGACAAATATGGTATAACTGCTATTGGTATGATGATTGGTGAAGAAGTATGGGATGAATTCAACGAAACAAGGAAGCGATTCCCTGGTAGATTCTTGGGGTATGCGAATATTGATCCAGCCCTAGAAAATGCTGTTGACTTGGTCAAAAGAGCTGGGAAGGATGATTTTCAAGGCATCAAATTATATCCAAGCTCTTGGAACATGCATGTCTATGATGAAAGTGTGTATCCTATTTATGAAGAAGCAAAGAAGCAAAATCTGCTTGTGATCTTACACTTTGGTATCACCATTGGAGACCGAGCAAATCTTAGATTTGGCAATCCTCTTGATATTCAAAGACCAGCGCAAGACTTTCCTGATCTGAATTTTATGATTGCTCATTTTGGAGCAGGGTTTTTCCGTGAAGTCTTGATGCTCATGTATCAGACTCATAATGTTGTGATGGACACAAGTGGAAGCAACATGTGGATGAACTATCAAGATGTAGATTTGACAATTACAAAAGTGTTTGAACGTGCATTGAAAGCTGGAGCATCATGTAGAGTTGTGTTTGGAACAGATTCATCATTCTTCCCACGTGGGTTTAGATACAACATTCTTGAAGAGCAATATAACGCTGTCAAGTCTTTGTTGCCGCAGTTCAATTACACTCAAGAGGATGTTGATTTAATCTTTCGAGATAACATCATTCGACTGACAGGATTCAAACCAACGAATGATTAGACTTTAGGCTTTCCTGATTTTCTTTTCGAGTCCCTTGAGTCTTTTACTATCATCGCCCTCACGGAATTTTCCTGCAGCTTCTTGATATTTTGCTAACGCATCACGAGAACCACCCTGTTTAGCTAGTTGGTCACCTTGTGCTTCAAGGTCCTTGCCCCACTCTATATACGCCTCTCTGACCTTTTCGGCGCATCGGGCTCGCTTTTTAGCATCAGTACTAAACATGTAGAGCTCTCGTGCTTTCCTAAACTGCACAATAGCCCATTCAAATTCATTTGCCTTCATATGGCTCTCGCCCTGATCGAAATGATACTTTGCCATTGAATCGTATCCGATGTCAACCCTCTTCGTGCTCTCAGCAACACCTTTCTCATTTCCTGCCTTTTCAAAAAGCATCTTCGCAATCTCAAAAGCTTCAATCGCTCGTTCGTGTTCATTCTCCTGCAGGAACTTCTCTCCTTGCTCAATTCTTGCTTTTCCCATTGCTTCAAAGACATAATCAGGATATTCAAACTCATCTGCTGTAAGTGAAACACCACAATTCGGACAAGCAGGAGACTCAAGCTCTCTGGGCGGCACCTTCAGTCCGACCTTTGATGGTTTTCCAACAACCACGTCAATGAAAGTCGTAGTTGTGCTTCCTCTTCCCTCAGGGAACAAGTGTTCAACAGCTTTTCTGGCTTCCTCTCGAAGTTCTTCGGGCGCGCCTTCAGGGAATAGATGCTGAAGTGCCTCTTCAGTTGTTACAGGTATCTCTTCATCATAGACTCTTGGGGGTTCAATCTCTTTGAAAGGCATTCCCACCTTGATACCTTCAACACCCTCCTCCCATGACA
>JAEORX010000165.1 GCA_016840685.1 Candidatus Thorarchaeota archaeon | reverse complement strand
AAACCCCTGCCATGTGTAGACATTAATGGCCATTACGACCAATAGACCTGCAATTATTGTGAGCACAATGGCGACCACAATTCTCAGTATTCCACGAACGTGTGGATTTTCCTCCAAATAGTCCCGTGGAGAAAGTTTCCTTTTTTGCATCGTCATTAGATACTGACCCCCAAGTATTGTGCAACAAGTGCCTTGTCAGCCATCAGCTTATTCATGTCACTGCCTTCATGGACTATCTTTCCATTGTCGAATATGTAGAAGTTATCTCCAAGTTGAGACACCGTCCGGAAATTCTGCTCCACCAAAAGTATGGTAGCGAACTCCTTCAGTCTATCTAGAGCTGCGATAAGATTCTTCGCCAGCAGAGGACTCAAACCCTCTGTTGGCTCGTCTATCAATAATAGATCATTGTCATTCATCAATGCACGGGCAACTGCCAGCATCTGTTGTTGACCACCTGATAGCGTTCTTGCTTTTTGCTTGAAGAACCTGCTCATGTCAGGAAACAACTCAAAGATGAGATTCAATCTGTCCTGCACCTCGTCTTTGAGACCTCCCTTTCGCCTTGACACGATAAGGTTCTGCTCAACAGTCAAATTACCGAATATCCTTCTTGTGTCAGGGACATAACCGATGCCTTTGCTGACAATCTTGTGGGTTGGTAGGTCCGATATCTCTTCTCCCTTGAAGAGGATGTTCCCCTCTCTTGGTGGATATATACCCAAGATTGCCTTCATTGTCGTGGTCTTTCCCGAACCATTCCTCCCCAACAAAAGGGTAACCTCCCCCTTGGGCACGACTAGTGAGATGCCTTGTAGGATATAGAAGGACCCAATGTACACGTGTGCATTCTGGATTTCAAGCAAGTTTTTCATCTGTATCACCAAGGTAAGCTGTTAATACTTGTTCATTCTCTTGGATCTCTTTGGGAGGTCCCTTCGCTATCATTTTGCCCTCAGACAGAACGAAGATCTCCTCGCTAAGACTCATGACAATGTCCATCTTATGCTCAACAACCAATAGCGTCAGTCTATCACCATAGGACCTCTTAACTCGCAAAATGGCATCAATTACTTCAGGTATCTCTTCAACAGCCATACCTGCAGCAGGTTCATCAAGTAAGAGGAGTCTAGGCTCTGTAGCGAGAGCCATTGCGATTTCGAGTTTTCTCTGTTCAGCGTGTGGGATGAGCGCAGCTGGGATATAAAGTCTAGTCGGATCTAGACCCACAATTGCTGCGATCTCTAGAACCTTTTCGTGAAACTCAGTGTAAGTCCCAGCTTTTTTCAGCATCCCTAGAAAATTCACTCGTGCCCCGCTGCAGCCTTGAGCAGCCAACCTGATGTTCTCGAAGGTTGTTTGATATGGAAAGATATTCGTGATCTGATATGATCGCGAAATGCCCCTCCGTGTTCGATCATGCATGGACAATCTGGTTATGTCTTGACCCTCAAAGTATATCCTTCCAGAGGAAGGAGGAAACACTCCAGTGATCAGATTGAAGAATGTCGTCTTTCCTGAACCATTCGGGCCAATGATTGCCTTAATGGAACCCCTCTCAATATCAAGGGATACACCATTGACAGCTTGTAGCCCACCAAAATTCTTGGTTAACTCAATAGTACTAAGGACAATATCATTCGTTGAGGACAATTTGACTTCCTTCTTCAAAGTGTATCCAGATTTGGGATTCCCCAGTGAGTTCCATTTAGGCGAATAATATATCTTTTGGATTAACTGAACAGAGACCAATACTTAGCAATGTCTAAAGTCTGAAACAACAGGAGACTTGAGAATGGACCGAAAGGATTGGTCATGGATAGGCGACTGGACAGGAAGAAGAGCATTATTGACTCCGAAAGCCGAGGCTGTAGTTGACAACATTCAGAACAGGCGCTATACATTCGAAGCTATGGACCAACGGGCTAATCAAGTCGCACGAGTATTGCTAGATTCAGGAGTGCAGAAAGGCGATAGGATTGGTGTTTACTCAAAGAACAGGTTTGACTTCCTTGACATCCTGTTCGCCTGCGGAAAAATCGGAGCCGTTCTGACCCCGTTTAATATTCGACTCACTTCACCTGAGATTGAGTATCTCCTGAACAAGACTAATCCTACAATGGTGTTTTATGATCCAGACTTAGAACTACCGTTTGCAGAGCTAAGACCCCTTCTTAAGAAGCAGCGTATCGTTGTAATGGGAGAAAAGAGGTCTGACTCAGAACCGGATTTGAACTCGCTCATGAAGAAAGAATCCACCCATGCTGTTGAGAGACCATCACTAACATTAGATGATCCCTACTTGATCGTTTTCACTGGCGGTACCACAGGACTCCCAAAGGGTGCTATTCTCTCTCATAGTCTGGTGTTTTGGAACTCGGTAAATACGATCGTGTCATGGGGCTTGAGACCAGATGACATCCAACCACTTCTCTTTCCACTATTTCATACCGGCGGAATCAATGTTCTCCTGGTTCCATTCTTTCACCTTGGAGCCACATCCATTATCATGGGTGATTTCAGTGTAGATGCGATACTGAAGGTCATTGAAGATGAAAGATGCTCCATTGTCATTGGTGTCCCGACCATGTTCAATATGATGTCGGAGTCTCCAAAATTCGCAAAGGTAGACTTCGATAGTGTTCGTGTCTTTATCAGCGGTGGCGCACCATGTCCTGTGGCTATTATGGAGAAGTATTGGGCACGTGGGAAGATCCTCAAGATGGGCTACGGTCTCACTGAGGTCGGCCCTAACAACTTCTACCTACCAGAGAGTGAGGTCAAACGTAAGCCATCCTCTGTGGGATTCCCTGTTTTTCATTGTGACATGAAGGTTGTAGATAATGACAACAATGAAGTTCCAACTGGTAAGGTTGGTGAGCTTCTGTTGCGAGGTCCCCACATATTCTCAGGCTATTGGGAAGAGCCAGAGGAAACCGCAAAGACCATTGAGCCAGATGGATGGGTCCACACAGGAGACCTTGTGATGAAGGATGAGGAGGGGTTCTTCTTCATCACTGGCAGGAAGAAGGACATGTTCATCTCAGGGGGCGAGAATGTATTTCCCACGGAGATTGAAGAACTACTCTACAAACACCCCGCTATTTTAGAGGCTGCCGTCATCGGTGTTCCTCATGAGAAGTGGGGAGAGGTAGGGAAAGCTTTCATTGTGTTGAAACCGGGAAAGACACTAACTCAAGAGGAGATTCTCGAGTATCTTGATGGAAAGCTTGCTAGATACAAAATACCAAAACACTACGAGTTTCGGGGAGAGCTACCGAAAAGTGCAGCTGGAAAGATCTTGAAACGCGAACTATGAGGATGAGGTTAAGAAAAATGGTCAAAATCAAATCAATAGGAATCGAGGCTATTGGGACCTATATCCCAGAGGAACGTCACACTGCGGAGTACATATCAAGCAAGTCCGGAACCCCTGTTGAGATCCTCAAGACAAAGATGGGTCTGATGAGTAAGTCAGTCCCAGGGAACGACGACCATACGGTGGCGATGGGCGTAAAAGCCGCCAAGATCGCTATTGAGAGGGCTGGGATTAATCCTGCAGAGGACATTGACGTTGTGATATGGGCAGGCGAGGTATATGCAGAACATCCCATGCAGACCTATGCAATAAAGTTTCAGAATGAGATTGGAGCGACCAAGGCTTGGGCATTTGACGTCAATCAGCGATGTGGGACCATTGTGGTTGCTATGATCCTTGCAAAGGCGCTCATGTTAACTCATGGTTACAAACGCATCATCATTGGGAGTGGATATCGAAACTCAGACCTCATTGACTATGAGAACATCCGCACTCGTTTCATGCATGACTTGGCTGCAAGTGGTGTAGCGATGATTCTTCGTTTAGATTATGACAGGAACATAGTGCTCGAGGGCAGTGTCATCTCCGATGGGCAGTTCTCTGAGGATGTGTATGTTCCAGCAGGCGGGACAGTGATGCCAATCTCCTGCGAGGCTATTGAGAAGAAGCTCATCTATCTTGATGTTACTGACCCAGAAGGACTCAAGGAGCGATTGGACAGACTCTCGATGCAGAATTTCCTGAAGGTTGTTGATGATTCATTGGAGAAGAGTGGCTATTCCAGAAAGGATATCGATTATCTTGGACTCATCAGGATGAAACGAAGTGCCTTCGAGTTTGTGGCAAATGAGCTTGGAGTAGATCCCTACAAGCAATCAACCTACTTTGAGGAATGGGGTCACATGGGCCAGAATGATGCAATTGTTTCCATTGAAGAGGGTCTTAAGGATGGCAAAATCAAAGATGGGGACCTAGTCGTGCTGACCGCTGCTGGAATTGGCTGGTCTTGGAATGCTATGACAATAAAATGGGGTTCTTTGTGATACGACCAAATAGAGATGACACTATGAGAGGTTTTGGAAGACCCTCTCGCATTTCCTTTTATACAGCAATGTCATATCTTGTACCATCAGAAAGATAAGGACTTAATGTTACTAGAAAAAAACACGAGGTACTGGAAAGTGGCGGAGCAGAAGGAAGAGGTCCTCCCTGTCATTCACTTACGGATTCGTATCTCCAGACCCCTTAACGAGGTCTGGGAGAAGTTTCTGGATCCTATCATCATGCTACAGTGGTTGGGTGATGAGATCAGTGCTGATGTTCGACCCGGGGGTAGTATTCGATTTCTAGGACCCAATGCACCAACAACACCTGAGCTCGCTAATTATTGGGACATCAAAGAAGTCAAGGAGAAAGCAGTCCTCCTTCTCAGCTGGAGAATAATGGGGGTCGATACACTTCTTGTCATTCGGTTCCATCCCATCGGTCCCGGAACCATGATACAGGTGAACCATGGTGCAGTTCCCGTTTCTGCCCGTAACTATCATCTACCTGAACACTGGAATCTTCTGCTGGCAAACTTCAAGGCTGCAGTGGAACTAGGTGCCCCTGCAATTCGATTCGACTACTCTAACTACCACCCCTTGCGCATCACTCGCTATGATTCAGTCGATGTGCGTCTCAGCGTCGTTTGTAAGACACCTCCCTCTCTACCCTTTGATGTCTGGACCAATCCAGAAAAACTGAAGCACTTCATCCGTGCAGATGACCCTGTGGTCGATCGACAATATGCTGGATTGTACACTTGGTGGGCGGAGGGGAAAGGACCTGTGGTATTCAAGAAGATGCTTCCAGACAGAGAATTGGAATTCAGTTGGGTCCATGGTAATGAGCCTGAAACCATAGTCAATGTCCGATTTGAAGAGGTAAATGAAAACACACTCGTCACTCTCCACCACCATGGATTCAGGACCCCCGAGGCTGTAGTTGGATATGACATTGGTTGGTCGGGCATTCTAGCAGAGCTCAAACTTGTCTGTGAATTAGGTGAGTCTGGCATAGAGAGAATCAGCGATTGGGGCTGATTGAGATTTTTCAGATGGGAAACAGAATTATTCCAGGAAAGAGCAACCACCACATCGCTAGTGCTGTAATCACTGGGATAAAGAAGTTATCAGTCCAACCAATACTCAAGAACTCTGCTGCAGTGGTACAGAGTGCAATTGCAAGGATTTGGGGGAGAAAATTCAATATGACAGTGTCTGATGAAAAGAGCGCGAGGGACACGACCACAGATAATATAGTGAATACAAGTACACCGACACTGCCCTCAATTGACTTGTTTCTATACTTCCGTTTGATAAACTTGCCACCATAAGGCCGCCCAATCACCTCTCCGGCAGCATCACCCCAAGAAACAGCTAGGATGGC
>JAEORX010000164.1 GCA_016840685.1 Candidatus Thorarchaeota archaeon | reverse complement strand
TAAAGGTGGAAGAGGAAGAAGCAGAAGAAGACAAGAACAACGGATAATGAGGACAAAACATGACTGATTTAGTCTATAGAGTCCTCTTCGTTTCAATATTCGCGACATTTTGGCTTGTTAGAATCTACTATGTGAGGAAGACTAGAAACCCTAATGCACCTCGGTCCAGAGAGGAACGTCGTGCAGCAATGAAGCAGGAGGGATGGACAGGAATACTCCTAGTTGTGCTCACCTGGGTTGAACTCATTTTGATTCTCTTGTTTCTTTGGGCACCATTATGGATGGCATGGGCAGATTTGGTATTCCCCTTCTGGCTCCATTGGTTGGGTATTGGGATATTACACTCGTCTATACCTCTAATGGCATGGGTACATCGAACACTGGGAAAGCACTATTCCTATGCACTTGAAACAAAGACTGAACAAAGGTTAGTGGATTCAGGTCCATACAGTAGAGTGCGTCACCCATTGTATTCTGTCCACAATCTGTTCAATCTCGGTATGATTCTTCTGACTGCATATATTCCTCTCATCATTTTTGCGCTCATCGGTGTTCCTCTGACATATGCTCGGATGCAGAGTGAAGAAAGAATGATGGTTAACAAGTTCGGAGCTGAATATGAGGAGTATAAAAAGAGAACTGGTCAGATTTTTCCAAAGCTATGATTCTTCATCAAGTTTCTTAATAGGCATGTCACGATTAAGGTACATTTCGAAATCAGGATACTTAGATCTCTGGATATTTCTGATCTTCTCTTCTTTCTCAGATGGTATTTCCCGAGAATTGTATAGGATCGCGGCAATTGAAACGATGATTATTGCTACAAATATAACAGGTAGATATTTGATGAATAGTCCTAAAAGGAAATTGGGCAGCGCGTCTGTTGGGATTTGTATCAATGAATACATCCCTCAATCATATTATTGCAATCATCCTTTTGAAATTTATGTATTTTTTCCAAGGCATCGTGTCCGACCATAGTAGATTCGTAATCTCTAGGTATCACAAGAGGATATAGCATAGATTTTGGTTAACTTGGTTAACTCTTACGGAGAGCGGAATATGGGCGAACTCAAGAACAAACTGCTCAAAGGGCTAACGGAACACGATATTTTGACCTGGGAAGAAGAAAAAATGCGATATCAGCGTAAAATGGGAAGAAAAGTGACAGATCTTGAGTTTCTACGATATCTTTTGATGAAAGCAACCCGACCAGTCATCCAGTCCAAGGATGGTGTCTCAACAGGATTTCTCACAGGACAGGGACCAATCTATGAGAAGGCGGATACGATTCTGGAGAGGTACAGGGGTCACACACCTAAAGAATCAACATCATCACCCTCACTCAAGCAGAATAAACATGAGAGAAACAGCCCATAATTCCATGGTCATGTACCAATCCTTATATGCTAAGATACCAATTGGTACATTAGCCACGGACTGCTGGAGAAGATATAATGGAAATAAATCAACAAACCCAAGAGGTATTTCCAGATTGGACATCAACATCAGGAATTGAATTCTGGCAACCTGATGTTCTATACATTGAATGGCTCGTTTTTCTCTATGGGATATGGGAAAAAGTAGAATACCTCTAATTCAGTGATGACCAAAAGGAACGATGATAAAAGATGTCGCAAGAAGGACCAAGCGACCTGGACAAAGTCTTCAAAGCTCTAGGAAATGAAACTCGTAGGAGAATTCTTCGACTCCTATCACAGGGTGAAAGATATCCATATGAGTTGAGTAAGTTACTAGGATTGACTCCGCGTGGTGTATTCAAGCATCTCGAAGCTTTGCAAGATGCAGGCCTCGTAGAAAGGGAATTTGGCGAGAGTGAGGTAGGGCCTGACAGAGTGTACTATCGACTCAACATACGTTTTGGTCTCTCTACGACAATCCTTCCAGATGCATTTGTAGTTCGACTCACCAGTCATGGAGCTGCTGGAAGACGTCTTCTCCTACCACAGGGATTCATCATTCCAGAGGCAAGACCAGATGTAACTGCAGTGAGGAAACTGCTAAGGGAACTAGGGAAGGTCAACAGACAACTTGAACATCTTGAAGAGGAACGGATGAGGTTTGCGTCTCTTCGGAGTCAGATAATCCGCCGTATTGAAGATATCATGGAATATGCAAGATGGGATGAAGCAACCTGTCAAAAGGTTAGAACTATGATAGATCCGATTCGCCAAGAAATGGACGAGTCGGTTGAAGAGCGAGAAGATGCATGGACAAGCACTGTGAAAGAGGCTCTCAAACTATTCGAAAGTATGCTTGCTTCACATTCTCAATCATCGGAGAAAAATGAAGAGTCACATGATGAGAGAGAGGTCATACTTGATCTAGAGTAGTGTTACCAGGTCCAGATGGTTTTCCAGTCAGATCTCTTTTCACTCACCATACTTGAGACATATTCAATTGGATTATATGACAACTCAACGCCATACAAGAATATGTACCTCATTTCGTCAAATCTCTTTCATGATAATTCCACATTGGTGTAGAAAGTTGTTTGTATCTATCTCCATAACTTTGAGATGAACTCCTTGAAATGGGGACAGAGACCGCCCATCCAGTAAAGGTTGCCAAAACACTCCTTACGAAGACCCATCCGTTCAACTCTACATTCGAAACTCTTCTCGCCATCAAAGAAAACACAGAGATCGCTATCAGAAGCAGGATCCTTCAATACTTTCCTTCTGACATCCTTCATCAGATTAAGTTCTGGCGAGTCAGACCAGTCCTTATCTTTACCAACTGAAGAACGTATCATTGAGAGGAGTTTCCCACTAGGTCTCTTGCCATCAGCCCAGACTGTGATTAATTCGCTCACATCAGCATTGAATCCATAAAGGAGGTGGTCAATCTCCAAGGAGACCTTCTTTGCCTTCTTATAGCAGGAGATTGCTTCATCATATCTCTGGAGAATGTAGTTCGCATCACCTGCAAGAAAGAGGGTGAGTGTCAATGTTGAGCGCATTCCAGCTCCTTCTGAAAGAGCAATTGCCTCATTATAGAGTCGAATTGCCTCTTCTGTATCACCTTTTCGAAGTGCAACATCACCAAGATTTACTGTCGCTACTGCGATACCTCTCATATACTCTGCTTCTTGACTGATTTCAAGTGCACGACGGTTGTAGGTTTCCATCTGTGAAACCTGATCAAGAGTTCTATCAATTTCACCCACATTAATGAGTGTAGCAGCAAGACCTACCTGATTATTGAGTTGTTGTTGAATAATCAGGAGCTCTTCAAACTGGTCTCTGGCTTCTTGAAGTCTACCCATATTGAGATGAATGACACCACGAAGGTTTCTCGCATCAGCGACTCCCTGGAGATAACCCATCCTCTCATAGGTGTGAAGAGCACCAGTTACAAGGCTCATTGCACGGTCATGTTCGTAAAACTCCTCTAGTGTACGAGCCTTATGGAACTTTATGTCAGTAAGAGCTAGTTGGTGGTCTAGATGTGTTGCAGTATCCTGCGCCGAGTCAAGTCGAATCAATGCCTCTTCTCTGGAATCAGTATGGACTGCGATGGATGCTAGGATTACTCTTGCATGAAGAAGAGCTGCCTGAACAGCGGACCGAATACTGGCGTCTTTCGCTGTTGCTTGGGTGACTTTCTCAATGCTCTCCGATGCAACTTCACTTGCATGGTCAGTATATCCAAGATCGATGAGAACAGAGGCTAGTTGACCAGACAACTCAGCGAAAGTTATGTAATCTTTCGCCTGCCATGCCTGATTTGTGATGTTTCGAAGGTTGTTCAGCCATCTTGGATCCAGACTCTGTCGACAATAAGCTGCAGCTGCATATCCTCTCGCAGTCAAATTGGCCAGATCCTTTGCGAGAACTTGGTTATACCCATACATACCCCTTAGATAGCAGGCTTTTGCGCACATCGCGAGAAAGGCAGGACTTCGATTTTTCCACTCTCCACTTCCCACATACTCAATTAGGATATCTGTGAAAAGCATGAAACGGTCCCTGCTAGACCGAGAATGTGTAGAAATTCGATTATGGAGCTCAGCAATTTCAGTAGCCTCTAGACCTGACGTGTACATCATGAACTCTGGAATTACTGGGTCGTCTTGCACGTTTCTTATCACCATTAGCTGGTGAGCCTGCTAGTTCCTGCTCCTCTTCGTGTCCGCTATCTAAGACTATCAAAAGGCTTCTAGTGGTTTTCTCCGCGAAGATTAGTGAAAGCGTGAAATATAGGTTTCGAGGATGTATTGTTGACATAGAATTCAACCAGCACGTGTTGGTCTTTCTGAAAAGTTCAAACAGAGAGCGGTGATGTTTAAGATTGGCTCTAATGGGATTGTTGCATTTCCCGACGCGCGACTACCAGAATAAGTGAGTCAGTAAATTGGTTTTACCTTCCGTACTGTATCTGTCATATCGTACATGCTGAATGGTTTTTGTAGGAAGGCTCTTGCACCTGCTGAGAGAACAGTCTCACCTACTCCATTGATAGGGTCAGAGATGACAACTATCGCTATGACAGGGTCAATGTCCAGGATATCTTCAATCAGACGAATGAGATCGGATTGTTCCATGTTGAAATCGATGAGGACAACTGAGGGTTTCTGACACTGACTCATCACTAACAGACTCTGAGCGTCGTCTGCCTCTCCAATGACATCAAATCCGCTGTCCTCAAGAGCCATCTTCAGAAGTACCCTCAGGAGCGGAATCTCTCCCGCAACGACAACACCAGAATGAGGTACTTCTGTCAGGTCAGTACTGCCCCCTAGGGTTTTGATTGATTTCAGCCACTAATTGGCACTAGTCAGAGACCGCACTCTCAACCAAGTCCAACATATGTCGAATGGTCACTGGTTTCAGACCAAAGCTCGCAGCACCATTGCCCATCGCCTGCTCCCGTACATTTGCATCCGCACTGATGAAGACAATCTTGGCATGAGGATCGATATTGAGTATCTCTCGCATGGTCTGCATGCCGTCTTTGTTTGGCATACGATGGTCAAGGATTATGACCTCAGGTTTGGGGTCCAAAGAAACGAACTTCTCCACAGCCTCCGCACCATCATATGCGTCAGCCACGACTTCGTGACCCTTGATGCTGAAGACGTCTTTATAGAGCCTGTGAAGAATCGCCTCATCATCAACTATAAAGATCGTGACCATATGCATCTTCCAACCTTGGAGTTGTGTCGGAATTAGAACAGATAAAATGCTAATAGGCGTTGTTTAGACAGCTATTTGTGTGCGACACTGCTCTCTGTTCCTTACGACGGCTGAATCGTATGTTCGATACAATGATTCGGGATATAAATGATATGTGATTAGGCTCAACTCAATACTAGAGGTGGTCTTTGTGCTAGGCAACAATGAATTCCCTCTATCGTCAAATCACCTATTCCGACTCCTTCTTCCTTTTGAAAAGCTTCCATTTTGACTCTCTGAGTCGAGAGAGAAATATGTATGCGATCGAAACACGAACCTCTGCCTCTTCTGTCTTGATGAATTTCTTCAAATTTTTCATCTTTCTCCTGTCCATCAGCAAAATTATAGTTGCAATAAACAGGCCTCCTCCTAATACTAATATAGAAGGGGATAGAGCTCGAGCCATCAAGGTGTTCAGAGAAATCTCAGGAAAAGCCTCTATGATCTCTTGTGCTAGAGCGAGGAGCTCATCTCCATTGCACACAGGTATTTCCGATGCATTGACTTGCCCAATGAAGTCGCTCATCTGTTGTAGAGCCCCTGACATGTCCCCCATGTCCATGAGGTAAATCGCACTCCCTAGTTTGAAAAGCAAAGAGT
>JAEORX010000163.1 GCA_016840685.1 Candidatus Thorarchaeota archaeon | reverse complement strand
AATTCCTAATCCAAGAAGTATCAGGTAGAATATCATTAATCCTCCAATAATGATTGAGTCACGTGCAACTTTCCTTAGTAATCTTGTTTCTCTGTCAGCAAGATAGACGTAGATCATCTTATTCAGTACGGACGTGGTTGTTGCTATGATGATTGCATTTATGGCAATGGCGATGGTTACTTCCCCCGTAACGAACATCGTTGCTACACTTGCAACAACAGCTCCCGCAGAAACAAAACCACCTATGATTGCTGCCACAACAATGCCAATCTCACTGAAGGTTTCAGTCAATACTAATTGAATTAGGTAGACAATTCCAAAGATTGCTGCAAATCGAAGAGCTGCTCCAAATTCAAATGGGGACACAAGTTTGGTGTCGAACATCTGTTGGTGAGGATGGTCCTCAGAATATTCCTCAAGAAAGATACGAATCATACTAATGACAATAATGATCACTATGGGTATAAGATATAGACCAACTAGTCTGAAAGTCGCATCAAGAATGACAAGTAACACTCCATTGCGTACGACCATAGCTAGGTTTGCCAAAATGATTGACAATGAGATTTTTCCCGAGCCCTTACGTTCGGAATTGACATAGAAATCAGTGACACTAGATGCCGCAGCCTCACTATTGGCAAGACCTCCAAAGAAACCAAAGAAGTAAACACCTCTGTCTTTAAACTTCTTTACTAGAATATAGTTTGCAAAGCTGATAGCTAAAAGAATGACCACAAGAATATAGACCTGAAAAGCTGGATACTCTATACTCCCAATCATTAAACTCGTTGGCATTAGGGGCCATAGAAAGAGTATAATGACACCAAGTTCAACCGCACTAATCATCTCATCTTGAGTGACTACTTCCACAGCATGCGCCAGTTCTTCCTTGAAATAGAGGACAAGAAACACTCCAAATGACACAGTCATTGCCAATACTCCAAGACTTCCTACGAGTTGGCCTGACGCCGGGGTATCAAGTCCCACGAGAACACCGAGAATGAACGAAATAGCAAACACGATTGGGGTTGTGAGTCCCTTACCTTTTGTCCTAAACAACTTGTAATAGATTTGTGATACGATGAGGATTCCCGATACTGCAATCGCGTAAATCAATATCGTGTCACCAATAATTTTAGAAGAGTAAGCAGCAAGTGTACCCATCAAGCTGTGCAGTCCGAATGATCTAACACCTGCGACTCGAGAAGCATCCATCTTTTTCTGTCGCTCGAGTCCGATTAGGCCGCCTACAACAAAGCCTAGTAGAATCTTCATGATTAAGTCTGCGCTGGGTAATAGGAGCTGCAATTTCATACACCACTGGGAATAGAAATGTAATCATAACTCGCATTTAAGGCGTAGTATGATTGCATAAGTGGTTAACAGAAAAAAGAGCATAGAGGTCGGAGCTAGTCCAACCTCGTATTCTTCAGCAGAATCGAAAGAGGAATATCGTGAAACTCACCCGTAGGAAGAGTTCGGCGGACAGTCATTGGTAGGACCCCGGAACGCAGCTCAGCTTCTGCAAAACTGAAGCGTCCCTTGGGTGCCACCTTCGTGTCAATTAGTACAGGTGCTCCCATAGAGATCTGAAGCGCACGTGCACCAATGATACGAGCTTTCTCAAATTTCGTCAACCATTTTGGACCTACAGGAATTCCCAATGCTACTTTCTCTTCATCGTAACCCGTCACAAGTCTCTTACGTTCCTCGGCTCTGGCCACTGCTTCAAGAGGTTCTAGCTCATGTCTATCGGGTTCTGGCTCAGGAGGTTTCTTCCTCTTAGACTTTGATTTGCCGCTAAGGTCGATTGCTCCAGATTTTACCTTTTCAAGAAGTTCCGCTGCTTCAGTCTGTGTGAGTTCCGCTTTTGCCACACTCAGACCTGCAACTGCGGCAGCAAGTTCTTCTTTGTCAGCTTCTACGACTTTCTCCAGGGTGTCAAAACCTGCTGCTCCAAGTTTCTCTGCAGTCTTTGGTCCTACGCCTGGAATGTTGGTTAACAATGCTACCACATCTTCGATAGTAGACTCAGCTGATTCGTCATCCCGATTTTCATCTGTCTTTGGTGGTTCAGAGCCTTCTGACATGAGCTACACCTGATTCTGTTCTACGTTTGACTCTTTCTATTCGTCATCACCGAAGTCGTCATCGCCGCCACCGGGACCACCGCCCATACCTGGACCGCCCTTGGAGCTAATGACATCATCGATTTTGAGAATCATCTGAGCTGCCTCAGCTGCTGACATAACAATCTGTCGATTGACAATAGCTGCCTCAACAACTCTGGCATCCTTCATGTCATCTACTTTACCCTTTGTGATATTGATGCCATGGAAGACTTTGCCCTCTGTATGTGCCTTTCTCAGACTGACAATCACATCAATGGGATCTAGTCCTGCATTCTCTGCCAAGGTGTTGGGCAATGACTCAACAGCATCAGCAAACGCGTTTACTGCATATTGCTCACGACCCTCAAGAGTGGCTGAATAGTCTCTGAGTTGTTTTGAAATCTCTGATGCCAGTGCACCGCCGCCATAGGTGATGGCTGGATGCATGATCACATCTCGAACCACATAGAGTGCATCGTTCAATGCCCGATCAACCTCGTCCACTATGTGGTCAGTTCCACCTCTTACAAGTAGTGTGACTACTGTTGACTTTGGAGTGCCCTCAATGAACAGCATCTTGTCATCTCCGACATTCCTCTGCTCGACGAGCTTGGCCTTTCCGAGGTCAGCTGATGTCAGGTTCTGGATCTTGGAAACGATGGTTGCACCAGTGGTCTTGTGTAGTCTCTCAACATCAGACTTCTTGATTCTCCTGACAGCAAGAATACCCTGCTTAGCGAGGTAGTGTTGAACAACATCATCAATGCCTTTCTGGGCAATGACCACATTCGCACCAGCCTCTACAATCTTGTCCACCATAGTCTTCAGCATTCGTTCCTCTTCATCTAAGAAACTCTGCATTGAGCTGGGGTCTTTGATTGATATCTTCGCATCAAACTCGGTCTTGGTCACCTCAAGTGCAGCCTCGACTAATGCGATCTTGGCATCCACGACCTTCTTTGGCATCCCTGCATGGACTACTTCTTTGTCAAGAACAAGGCCTCTGACTAGTTCAGTTCTATCGACAGGCATTCCCTCCTGTTTCTGACGCGGAATGTTCTCAATGTCGAGCTCTTCTCCCTCAGGAAGATCCTTTGCCACAGCAAGGACTGCGTCGACCACAATCTTCGCTAGCTGGTCTCTTGACCCTGCAACAAACTTGCTTGACATTGAAGTCTTTGCAACATCTGTGAGGATCTTCTTGTAGTCTTTGTCAGCTGGATCAACTTTCTCAGCAACAGAATCAATTACCTCTAGCGCCTTCTGGGTTGCCTTCCTGTAGCCGCTGATAATCGTGGTTGGATGGATCTTCTGATCGAGCAGGTTCTCAGCATGCTTGAGAAGGTCGCCTGTTAGGACAGCTGCTGTTGTTGTCCCATCTCCAACCTCTGAATCTACGGTCTTTGCGACCTCAATCACCATCTTTGCAGCAGGATGCGCAACATCCATCTCTTTGAGAATAGTTGCTCCATCGTTGCTCACTGTAACATCACCGAAACTATCAACGAGCATCTTATCCATTCCCTTGGGCCCAAGAGCGGACTTGACTGCTTCAGCGATCACGATAGCAGCCATGATGTTGTTTCTCTGTGCGTCACGGCCTCGCGTTCTCTCGGTGTCTTCTCTTAATACAATCACCGGTACCTGTTGACTCATCAATTAGTTCCTCCCTTTCCTGGCCAAGTCGTCAGTTGACATAATACTGACTGCTTCTGACCAGTTCAAGAAAACTGTACATGCACTTCGCAGAATCTTCCGTTTAAAAACGTTACCTTGAGGCGATGATTTTAGGACTTCGAAGGACGACATTGCTGCCTTTCTTGGCTCCGATTGCCTGAGAGATGTGAGAGCATTTTGCCTTGGTGATGTAGTATGTTTCAACACCAGTCTTCTGCTGAATCTCGGGGACTGTTTCAATGTTTGCCTGGCCCTTGGAGATGACAATGTCACACTCAGAAAAGAGTCGAAGTAACTGCTCGCTGATATACATCATAGGTACACCATGAGCCCACGCACCACTAGTTACAACAGTCGCCAGGTCTTCTATCTCAGTTCCACGCACATCATCTTCAGTTGCATCATTTATCATTGGTCGACCTTTTACCACGAAGAATGTGGTCCAACCAAGTTCCTTCAAGAGTCTTAACAGAGGGATGTCAAGTAGTACCTCTCCTGCATTGTCAGCCACAAAAAGAAGCTTGCCCTTTCGAGAACTCAAAGATCTCCAAAGATGCTCCGAATCATCAGGAGCAAACCCTTCCTTGAGAATTGACTCGAAGACCGTAACCAGAGCCTCAAGGTCCGGCTTGTGTTCTGCAGTATTATAGTCGATGACATTTCCTGTGATTGAGGACGCAAGGCATGCCCTCAACCTCTGAAAGCCTTCTAAGTCACTGACCTTTTTCTCAATCAGAGGGAGTACCTTCAGAGCAGATTCGGTGCTAAGTTTCTTGATATCTGAATATGGGTCCTCAACTCCACCCATCTTGTAGAGGTCTTGATAGAGTTGGATTGATAATAGAATCGGAGGTTTTCTCTCCCGGTATCCATCAGAAAGTCGCTTGAAGGCATATGAGAAAAGTCGGTTCTGTTCTTCACCATCTTGAGTGAGTCGTGGAATGAGGATCTTCAAGCTGTTTGCGATACAGGCAGAACACTCGGGGATGAGTGGGATCTTAATCTGGTCCGTCATCTGCAAGTCCTTCCTCTTGAGAGCTTTCATCCTTCTTGATCATGAGATACGCATCTTCACCATCGCGATAGTACCCTCTTAGCACTCGACGGACCGAATATCCCAGTTTTTCATAGACTCCGATTGCTTCCTCGTTGGTTTTTCTTACTTCAAGGAAGAACTCACTGGCGCCGTAGCTTTTCATACCCTCCATCCCTGCAGTAATGAGTGCCGTTCCAACTCCCTTGTTCCTCATTGTGTGCAGAACTGCGACAGACACGATGTGTCCCTTCTTCACAGGCATCCGTCCAAACCCAGAAATCCCTCTTTCGATCCTGCACATGATGTAACCTATAACCTCTCCCTCATATTCAGCAACAAAGAACGCCTTAGGTGCATGATAGTGAAGTCCCATGAAGAACTGGTCTGGGTAATTCTCAGGTAATGCTCTCTGATTGATCGAGACTACCTGCTTGATGTCATCCGGTCGAAATTGACGAATATTGAAGGATTCATTCATTATTGTAGACGAAATTCACACATCTTTTATCACTTATGCACGTTGACATGTTGTTTCTTTCTCAAAGCTTATCTTGAAGAGGAAATGAAACAGGCGCATGTCAGTAATACTTGTGGGCGGCTCACCTGGCACTGGAAAGACTAAGGTAGCCAAGATATTGGGTAGCAAACTATCCGTAGAAGTCATCTCGCTTGGGGATCTTGCGGATGATACTGGGTGTATCAAGGCAGAAGACAAAGCACGTAATACTGGGATTATCAACGAAGACTGCCTTATTGACGCCCTTCTGGATTTGACTGACGATAAGAGTAAGAGAATGGTCATCGAGGGTCATTACATCGATCTTGTACCAAGCTCATCCGTACAGTGGGTATTCATTCTCAGAACGCATCCTGAAACACTGAAGATCCGATTGTCTGAACGAAATTACTCGGATGAAAAAGTTCTGGAGAATGTAGAAGCTGAGGTGATAGGGGTTTGTCAAATGGACGCGCTCGATGCATTTGGTGAGTCAAGAGTGTTTGAGATT
>JAEORX010000162.1 GCA_016840685.1 Candidatus Thorarchaeota archaeon | reverse complement strand
GCGTCACCGGACTGCGTGCTGCAGTGGATATAGGCTCAAGAGGATTCAAGGTGACCGTAGTCGAGAAGGAATCCGAACTTGGTGGTCACCTGCGACATCTCTCCACCATGTACCCCAATAATGAGATAGCAAAAGATGTTATTGATCGGATGCTCATTGCAGCTAAAGCCATCGAGGACATTGAGCTACTTACAGACTCAGTCATTGTAGACCTAGATGGTCACATTGGGAGTTTTGAGACAAAGATCAAGAATCTGAAGACTGACAAGACTATGGATCGGACCTTTGGAACAGTCATAGTAGCTACCGGGTTTGAGCCGTTCGTCCCTGATGGGTACTACGAATATGGAAACAACCCGAACATCATCACCCTTGCAGAGTATGAACAAATGAAGTCGACAGGTTCGGTCCTCAGGATAAGTGATGGGAAACCACCAAAGAATGTCATGTTCATTGGTTGTGTGGGGTCTCGAGAGGAAGGTACCAAAGGGCATGAACATTGCTCACGTTACTGCTGTACTGCAATGACAAAGGCGGCTGGTGAAATAAAGGATCAAGCAGAGGAGGTGATGGTCCTCTATGATGACCTCAGGACATTTGGTAGGGGTCACGAGGAGATTCATCGTGAAGCTAGAGCCAAGCATGTGATGTTCTCGAAGTTCGCGCATGGGAAGAAACCAAAGGTCTGCCTAAAGGATGACATGATCGTCGTCAAATGGAAGGACGTACTGTCTGGTACATATTGCGAGTTCCATCCTGACATGCTGATCCTCACAACAGCAATGGTCCCACCTGCAGGAACCGATGAGGTCGCAAAGCTCTTCGGTCTGACACGTTCTGGTGATGGGTTCTTCAATGAGGAACACATCAAACTGGCTCCTCTCACAACCCATACTGCTGGCATAATGATTGCTGGCACTGCGCAGTCTGCAAAGGATGCTACCGATAGTGCTACTCAAGCTAGCGGGGCGGCTGCAAAGGCAACCTCTCTGATGGCTAGAAAGAATGTTGAGATTGAGTCGACTGTGTCATGGGTTGATGAAACCCTCTGTTCATCCTGTCATACCTGTGTCCAAGCCTGCCCCTATGGTGCAATAGAGATGTCTACTATAAAGGATCCTCCAGTGGCATTTGTCACTGAGGCTAAGTGTCATGGATGCGGGACCTGCGCAGCCGCGTGCCCAAGCAACGCAATCACCATGCGCCATTCCACAGATGAACAGATCATGAGCATGGTGGAAGCATTTCTCATGCCCACAAGGCTGGAGGGAGGTGGAGAGTAGATGAAAGAGGTGGCAAACCTAGACAAACTTGAGGCTGCAACGGATGCATTCGCAGGTGAGCGGTTGAGATGGTTGATTGGAAAAGGGGATGTGTTGGTTCAGAGAGGAGACCTCACGACTGAGCGGCTGCAAGAACTGATGGAGCAGACGGTGAGAGAGGAGATAGATCGAAGTCACATACTCAGAGAGCTACGCGATGGTCCTGCCACAGTGTCAGAGATTGCTAAGGCTACGAAGATGGAGAAGGACTACATACTCGAGAACCTACTAGCACTCATGAAGTGGAACATGGTTGAGATTGTAGGTGATGAGAATCGAGAGTACATCTATGCAAAGAAGGAGATCTAGAGATCTCCTTCCAATATCTTTCTTAACAACCACTGGTTACCACAAATTAGCATAAAATACGCAACTCTTTTCATCATGTCCTATCGTGAGTAGCATTGTGGAATAATCATGTCTGGCTTTAGTATCTCTGAGTATCACAATGCAGCTAACATCTATGAAAAGCTTGACCACTTGATGAGTCTCCCAGTATATGGAATCAGAAAGGATGCGATGCGAGAATACCTGCAATATTTTGATGAGAAGTGCAAGAAGTCAAAGGAGATAATCACTGAAGCAAAGAATTTCATACCTGGAGGGGTGCAACATAATCTTGCATTTAATTATCCATTTCCTATAGTGATTGATCGCGCTGATGGGGCATATCTCTGGGATGCTGATGGTAACCAGTACATTGATTTCCTACAATCAGGTGGTCCTATCATTCTCGGGAATAACTATCAACCTGTTAGGGATAAGATCATTGAACTAATCAACGAACGGGGTCCGCTGACTGGTCTGTTCTCTGAATTCGAACTGAAACTTGCTAAAGAGATTAGTAAACACATGCCTTCGATAGAGATGTTCCGAATGCTAGGGAGTGGAACGGAATCTGTCATGGCTGCAATCCGTGTTGCTCGTTTGGCAACTGGTAAGAAGAAAATCATCAAGATGGGTGGTGCCTATCATGGATGGAGCGACCAGCTGATGTATGGACTACACATTCCCGGCACAGGAAGTTTTGAGGCACATGGTATTCCTGGTGGTTGCAGAAAGCACACCCATGAGGTTTTCCCAAATGACATAGATGCCCTACGAAAGAAGCTGTCTAGAAACCGAATTCTAGGAGGTACTGCAGCAGTAATTGTTGAGCCAGTTGGTCCAGAATCTGGAACCCGCCCTATTGACAAGGACCACAATAGGCAGATACGTGAACTGTGCGACCAGTATGATGCTTTGCTCATTTTTGATGAGGTGGTCACTTTTGGAAGGATAGGACTTGCTGGAGCTCAAGGGTACTTCAAGGTCACTCCAGACCTCACAATCTTTGGAAAAATTGTTGCAGGTGGGTATCCAGCAGCTGGAGGTATTGGAGGTCGACGAGACCTTATGGAGCATGTCGCAGCAGGTGTTGCGGGAGGGAAGAAGAGAGCCTATGTTGGTGGTACTCTAGCTGCGAATCCATTAAGCTCAGCAGCTGGTTACTACGCTATTCAGGAGATTGAGCGAACCAATGCGTGCGAGATGGCAGGACAAGCCGCAGATAGATTAACTAGAGGTCTTGAAGATATCATTGATAATCTGGGTCTACCATTTGTTGCTTATAATCAAGGTGCGATCAGCCATCTTGAAACCTCTGGCACGATGTTTGTAAAGGTCCAAAAGAATCCTCTAAGGATCAAAGCAATTCTAAAAGAGATTCAGGTCAGACAACATTTCATGGAGGAGATGGGTGCTGCCTACATGGCTGAAGGTATTGTCACTCTTGCAGGGTCTCGAATGTACACGAGCTTGGTTGATAATAATACAGTAATTGATGACGCACTCTCACGATTCGAACGAGTCCTGAAGAATGTTGAAACGCCTGCTACTTGAGAATCCCTCTGAGAAGGACGTCAGTCAACTCAGCAGTACTTCCCCATCTCTTTGAACTACTCTCACCAATGAACCAATTGAAGATGATGTTAGCAAAAATGGTCCCTATGAGCGAACGAATGAGAACAGGGATTGGTATATCTCGTATCTCTGATTTCTTCTCATAGATTTGCTTGATGAAATTGGAGTCGGTTGGGAAATTGGTCTTGATAGCTCTAGGCACGTGTTTTCCATCCATCTCCACAAGTTCTACAAAGAAGAGATTGAGCAATGCAGGCTCGTTCCGAAATTCTCTATTCAGTCGATTGACTGCATTGGTAAGAAGGTCCTCAGCGCTCTCCCCCTTGATGCTATCAAGAACCTCGAGGATTCTGAACATCGGATGTCTGTCGATGAAGACAGCTTCAAAGATCTGCTCTTTATTCTCAAAGTGGTTGTAGATAGAGGCTGCCTTGATTCCTGCATGCTTTGCGATATCACGCATTGAGCTCCCTCTATATCCCCTTTCTACAAACAATTCATATGCTGATTCGAGAATCTGGTTCTTCGTGGAGTCTTCATCAGTCATAGCACCACAACCTATAAAACAACTAACAGCTGTTAGTTAGCTAACAAATGTTAGTTATATAACTCCTTTGGTGAGAATGATGGTCTTACAAAGACTGGCTCCTGAGGATTTCTGGATACCTGGGGTCCATTGGGCTATTGAAGTAGTCATCATCATTATTCTGATTCTGTTCCTATGGGTGTGTGTCTGTGTCCGCTCAATCCGATACTTCTGGAAATTCCCAATGCCTGCTGTAATGGGAAATGCGATCGCAGCTGGACCATATCGATCTCGAGTGCAACCCCCATCTATGATCATCCAAGCATTGGAGGTCAGGTCTGGAATGAAGATTGTTGAAATTGGATGTGGGTCGGGATTCTACACTATAGCTGTGGCTAAAGCAATTCAACCTGCAGGGATAGTCTTTGCAGTGGACATTCAACAAGGGATGCTTGACAAACTCAAAGCTAGGATGGAGAAGGAGGGCGTTGAGAACATCATCCCAGTCCTCGCAGACGCTGAAGGTCACATTCCCCTAGATGATGGCACTGCAGATGCGGTCTTCTCTATTGCAGTTCTTCCAGAGATTCCTGATCCTCCTAGAGCATTGCTTCAGGTTAAGAGACTGCTCAAAGATGATGGGATCTATGTCAATGCAGAATTGCTACTTGATCCTGACTTTCCACTTCGAAAGACAGTTGTGAAGTGGGCTCAACAGGCTGGCTTCACATTGAAACGGCAGCTCGGAAGCTTCTTTCGTCATGTGTTGGTCTTCATCAAAGAGAGTTGACCTATAAACTAAGGAGAGAACACTGGATTAGGAACTTGATTGTATGACATTGATGACCAGACTAGGCCACACGCTATATCCATCAAGAACTGTGTCATCAATGCTCTTCTGTTGATTGCCATGGATATCTGTGGCTCTAATATACAAGAAGTTCTGACCTATGGTCGAAAAATTCAGATTAATCTCCCAAAAAATCCATACATTGTCAGAATCGATTTGTTGGACTATAGTGGCGTTATACCATGTCATGTCGCCACTAATTCTGTACTCTACGAAATTGACCCGAGTTCCGCCAAATGCACAGCCTCCAACTCTTAGGTTTTGGTTCACATTCACTGAAGCTGGGTCTTCTGGGAAGAATATCTGAGAGTCGATTTCCATTGGGGGCGATGTATCCCAGCCTCGGTCTTCCCAATAGTCCTCAAATGGTCGATCGATGACTTCGATTTCTGTCACCCACGCAGGTTGTTTTACGCCATAATATCCTGGGTTCAAGATCCTCAGCGGAAATCCCTGTACGGGAGGGATCTCGGCGCCATTCATGTACAAAGCCCCAAGAACGCTATTGTTCTTCAACTGATTCATTGTATGAGAAGCATAATATCCATCAGCGGCTAGGTATCGAACTCCTGTAGCGCCTTCTGAGATTCCTAGTGTTTCTAGCAAAGCATAAACATTGAATCCTTTCCACAAAGCAGTTCCTACAAGCTTTCCATTCTCGCTATTGCCTATGCATTCTATTGTAAGAGGAAGCTCAGTCAAATTCAAAGACTGAAGTTCTGTCAAAGTGAATTCCGTAGGATTGTCAACCAATCCTGAGATTGTAAGCCGATATGTATCTCGATTAATATTTGGAATAGGTCCAATTCGAGTTACGAAATAATCATCATTTGAAGTGAAGAAGTCGGGAAAATCTAGAGTATCATTGTTTGATGTTGTCGGTTGCAATGAATTCATACCCCCTACAATGACAACTAGAATAACGATTACAATGATCAAAGATGCTAGAATTTTGCGACTCTTATTCATGATAATGCAAAAAGAAATCATAATTGTATTAGTATTAACTTATAGGAATGACATATCTGTAGTTTTATCACGAAGAGCCACTGTGAACAAGTTCATAAGGGTAAATCCGAAACAAGAAATTGCAGGAATACTAAGCAAGAGGCGCCTTCTAGAAGTGGTCTGGTGAGGGGTCAACACGATTGCACACACACACACCCGCTGAAGTACACCCTAGTTTTGATTGACCTGCTATTCGCACAAGCGAGAGAATATACGATGAGCTATGAAGAACGTGAGCCTATTGAGGCTACTGTGGCT
>JAEORX010000161.1 GCA_016840685.1 Candidatus Thorarchaeota archaeon | reverse complement strand
GAAAACCCATTACGCTGCACCTCCACTGGAAGAAACAGTGGCGAGAAGTTCTTGCGCCCCAGGAAGTCTCTCAAAGACACGTCGGTAGTGCTCTGACTCCTGAAGTAACTCGTCATGAGTTCCAGCTGCCACAAGATGTCCTTTGTCAAGAATAATGACCATATCAGATTCCATGAGTGTTCGTAATCGTTGCGTGACGGTAATGCTGGTTCTTCCCTTCATCACCTCATCAAGTGCCTTTCTCATCAGAAACTCAGTTTGGGCATCAACAGCACTTACTGAGTCATCAAGAAGAAGTATCTTCGGATCCTGAACTATTGCTCGAGCTATGGCAAGTCGTTGACGTTGGCCGCCACTCAATGTCATACCTCGTTCGCCAATCATCGTATCATAAGTTTCTGGTAGATCTAGTATGAATTCCTCTGCTTGCGCTCGCTGTGCCGCCTCAATGATTTCCTCCTCAGATGCGTTGGAACGTCCAAAAGCTATGTTCTCGCGGACTGTCATCCTGAATAGGAAGATATCTTGTTCCACAAGACCAACCATATCTCTCACAGATTTGGTTGATACATTTCGAAGGTTGACTCCACCAACTCTAATCTCTCCCTCAGTAGGGTCATATAGACGCAGCAGGAGCTTCAGAACTGTACTTTTTCCAGCGCCAGGGCCGCCAATCAACGCAATGCGAGACCCTCCGGGAATAGTTATGGAGAGGTTGCTGATTGCATAATGTGGATTGTTGTTACCTTCTTGACCATATCTGAAGCTAACATTATCAAAGACAACATCACCTGTCCAATCAACATTAAAAATCTCTCTTTCAGGTTCAACCATTGGGTCTTGCCAGTTCAAGAGATTGACAATACGCTGAGCATTGACATAGCCGCCTCGCAGCATTAAGAGCATTGCGGGGAATTGGAAGTTGAGACCTTGAAGTGATGTAAGAAGTGCAAGAATTGTAATCATCTGACCAACGTTGAGAATGCCATTGATAACTGCATATCCAGCATATGCAAAGGCGAGGGTTGTCATTCCAGCGAGGATGAGAGCAGGTAGGTAGAAAGCTGAGAGCTTCCCCTCCTTTGCTACAAGTGATTCTTGTATTTTGCTAACATCGTGAAACTTCTGAACCTCAATATCTTCAGCATCAAACGCTCGTACGACCTCGATGCCTTGGAAAACACCCTGTGTAATTGAGGTCAACTCCTCCAAATTCTCAGAACGAGTTCTTCTTACAGGTTCAATGGCATTTGCATAACGATAAGAAAAAGCGAGGTAGATAGGAGTTCCAATCAGTATGATAAGTGTAAAACCATATATAGGAATTGAAAGACCACCAAAGGAAAGTGTGAGCATATTACTAAGACCTGGGATGAAGTCTATTTGAACCAAAAATACACCAGTAATAAAGAATGATGCTAGTCCTGCTGCGATGTTTCTCAATGCAGGATTAAGTGAAAAACGGACAAAGAAAATGTCCTGCATGGCAACAGCAAGTAGTCGTTTGCTATCAAACTCATCATGAAAAGTCATACTATTCACTTGAAGTGCTTCGAAGAAGTCTTGGCGTGCGTCACGTTCCCAGCGCAAAGTGAGAGTCGCCCAGACATATCCTCCGACCAAGAAGAGACCCATGTAGATCAGAGCGAATATCACTATTAACCACACATAGCTCATGAACTGAGCTGTCAATGCTTGTGAGTCCTGTATCTCAGTAACAGCTAAACCAATGAAAATCGATGGATAGACTGTGAGCAAACTGGATATCATCGATAGTGCAAGACCAGTAGCAGCCACTGCTCTATTCCGCGTCATTCCACTTAGCATGTAACGCCATGGAGTCTTTCGAATCGTCTGGCCACCATTGTTTCTACTCATTAATTCCGGCTCCTTGTTGAAGTTTGTCAATAAGTGTTGTAATTTTAGCATTCATCTCTTTCAGATGATGGAATAATTGTTGTTGTTGTTTTTTGTTCAGTGAGCTCATAATAGAGTCAAACGCTTCAACTGAATGTTTCATTCCGTGCATATGAAAACGTATACGATCTTCAGGGTCCAGAAGCTTTTCCCATAAGCGAGGACCAAGCCGTGTCTTCTCACCAACGACGCCTCGTCTGTGCTTGAACATCAAAGCCATCTGTTCTTTCCCTTTCTCGGAGAGTGTGTATGTTTTGCTTCGGCCTTCCGTGGAAATCGCTACGATTATTCCGTCTTCTTCCAGGGAGGATAACAGGGGATAGATTGTGCCAGGACTTGGATTCCACGCCCCATCGGTGAGATCTCGAAGACGCTGCATGATGTCAGTCCCAGTTAGTTCACTCGATCTAAGCATTCGGGGAATAATATGCCGAAGAAGTCCTCTAGGCACTGATTGTGGCATCTCAAGATGTTCGCAGTCTTTCTGTCCAGGCCCGTCGGTCATAATATCACCCAATTAATATCGGATACGATAATCGAATACGATATTTCCCAATATCGAATGCGATATAAAGTCTTCGGATAGGACATTATGAGGATTAGGACAAGTTTGATAAGAAGTCTGGAATCGTTATTGCGGAAGAGCGAGTGATGTAAATTTGAGTGAGAAGGCAAAGGTCAAGGAAACAGTGCGACTCTACTCGAAAGTTTGGCAGCTCCCATCCTATCGTCAGATAGTGCTGACAATGTCACTTCTCGTTCTACTAGGTTCATTTACTCTTAGTGCTGTGAAGGGTTTACTCCTTGAGGTGCTCTTCGGTTATGTTATGCTTCTTGGAGTCCCAATTTTCATTGGCTCAGGTCTTCTCTACGTTATTGCCACTGAGGAAGGTTCTCCTCTTGATATGCGGAGAACTGCAGGATTGGTTCAGTTCGGATTTATCTTCTGGGTCAGCCTTAGTGCAGTCGGTGGCATCATTGATGCAGTGATTTCCTTAACAATATTTGAGATTCGATTCTCTATCTTAGGGGTTTCAATCGCATACCTAGCCTTTGCTTTCTTAGTCAATGGTCTCAGTGATCATCATCCAGTACGGAATACAATTGCGGCTCTAATGCCCCCAACATTTTGGATCTTGTTAGAACTCATATTTGCTCCAACTGTGGTTGGACTTCCTCTGTTACCAACCTTTTGGTATCTTCCTGTCATCGTATCTTTGGTCATAGCAACTCTAGTAGTCCACTACATCTATAGAGCAGTGAGTGTGCCTTTTGAGAGAGACCTCGGAATAAATGGACCTGAACTTCTTCGTGCATTTGGTCATGATTACTTAGCTGATAATCCTAAACCTCTTGAAGAACTACTCACCAGAATTGCTACTGTTCAAGACATTCCCGTTGAAATACTAATCTTCAGAGATGATGATGGACCTGTGGCATGTGGAGTCGTCCAGTATGTCCATCCCGGACCATTCAGGGACATTGGAAGTAGTGATTTGCCCTCTGTAATCATTGAACACATAGAGAAGAATCATGGAATTCCTGCCTTTGTAATGCATGGAAGCTGTACCCATCAACAGAATCTGACCACAAAGAACGACTATCCTACTGTTCTCGCAGAGGTGGACAGGTTAATCAAAGAAACAGAAGTCCATGAACTTGTTTCTGGACCACATTGGTCTGATGGCGGGAAGTTCAAGGTTTGGAGTCTATTTGTAGGAAACGATGTACTGACAATCAGCACAAGTTCACCAGAATTCACAGATGACATCTCTCTAGATGTGGGATATGACGTGGCAAATATGATTCGAGCGCGTCTACCTCAAATTAGAGGAGTGGCGGTGGTAGATGCACACAACTGCATTGATGATACTGCGGTTTCTGTCAATCAGGGTGATTCAGAGGCAGGGGAGTATGTTGGTACGGTTTCAGGAGCAGTCTTCTCAACTGTCAATAGTGAAAGGACGAAGATGCAGCTTGGTATGCATCGAGTCATCCCTGACGATATCACCCTGTCAGAAGGGATGGGTCCAGGCGGGGTCATTGCTGTGGTTTTTAATCTAGGTGAGCGAGAGATGGTGCTGATTTCCATAGATGGGAACAACATGGAACCTGGTTTTCGTGAACAAGCACAGAGTCTACTCAAAACCCAAGGGTTCGATGAGGCTGAGGTAATCACAACAGACACTCACGTGGTGAACGCAATCTCCCTCTCTAGTAGAGGATATCCCCCAGTAGGACGACACAAACCACATGAAACCCTTGAGCATATTGTAACAGCATCTGTGAAGGCTCGAGAGCGTATTCAACCAGTTAGAGCTGGTTTGGGTTTTGGGAAAGCGAGAAATCTCAGAACATTCGGAGAGAGAGGATTTGATACTCTTACTCAGGATGTTGCTGAAGCAGCGGATATTGCAAAGAGGATGGGAATACAAGTTGGAGTTAGTTCGATCCTCCTGTTTATCCTTCTTGCATTTCTACTATAGGAAAATGGATGCTTTTCGATAGAGGTATATGCATAAGTTCTAGTTGTGAGAGTCCTGCCTATTGGTGATATACATGAAGAAACGAGTCCTCGTCTGCCTAACAGGAGCTAGTGGTGCAATATATGGTGTAAGACTATTGAGAGCACTAAAAGCTAATGACCATGAAGTTCACCTGATTGTTAGTAAGTGGGGAGAGGAAACTCTCAAGTTTGAAACAGGACTTGATTCTGCCACCCTTAGTAAGGAGGTAGACTTCTTCTATGATGAACATGATCTTGCAGCTAGACCAGCGAGTGGTACATTTCCTATAGATTCAATGGTCGTGATTCCATGTTCCATGAAGACTCTTGCAGGCGTTGCTCATGGGTATGCAGACAACCTGATTGCTCGGGCTGCTGATTGTAGCCTAAAAGAAAGACGACCTCTCATACTAGTTCCCAGGGAGTCGCCTTTGAATTTGATTCAAATAAAAAATATGGCTGTTATCACTGAGGCTGGTGGAATTATCATACCAGCTAGTCCTGCTTTTTGGGCAAAACCAAAGACAATCGAAGAACTTGTAGACTCAATTGTAGAGCGTGTTCTGTACCATCTAGGGATTTCCAAGAACAACCGATCTATATGGACTGGAGAGTAGTCATCCCCAATGCAAGGGAGTACCACAATGATCGCATATCACGGTTTCCCCGGGGAGAGCTCTTTTAGGTAGTGCAGCACCACAATTCGCACATTCTATTTTCTTTGGTGCAGTGTCCCCAGTCTTCGCTTGAAGCTTGAGAAGAACCTCTCTAAGATTATCCCGCATCTCAGATAGCAACATGTTCATCTTGGCTTCATCATCGCTTGCAACGGAGATACGTATTGTGAGATTCTCTTTAGACACAGAACCTATCACAATATATTCGGTTCCTGCAAGAGCCTTTCCATAGTACCAAGATTCTTCACCATTTTTGGTACCACTCTTCTCACCGACGAACTTCACACTCTGTTGTTCGATAACATCATTCACGATGTCAAGCATCTCCTGAACATCAGCAGTGGGATCCATCTGATACTCAGCGGCTCTCTCAGTCTGAAGTCTGGTTTCGAGAAGCTTCTCCAAATCACTCATCGTCTTTGTTGAAAGATATGCATCCCTTGCAGCTGCAGCATGGGCATTGGGAAGATCCACCTTACTTTCACCATGATTGTCACAACTTAGAAGTGCCTCAGACTTGTCGCCCATATCTTCGATTACTAGCAGACTTAATGGATTGTGGCATTTATGACACTCGTATAATTGATGATAGAACCGTTCAATCACTTCATCATGAGCCTTAACTTGGAGATGGCGTTCATAGCCATGTCCATTTCTACACTCCATCTTTAATGTAACAATATTGTCGCGGACCTTGGTTCCACGTATTGTCATGGGGGATGTGCATTTCTCACATTTCAGACTCTCTTCAGTTGAACTCATTCTGTCAACTTGCTTATCTCGTTCCT
>JAEORX010000160.1 GCA_016840685.1 Candidatus Thorarchaeota archaeon | reverse complement strand
ATCCACATCCCAAAATTGTCGATATACCAAAAGAGGACTGGCTGTTTTTGCAATGTCTGGGATGTCTCCAGCACCTATTGTAAACACAAATAGTCCACTACAAAGTGCTTCGGCAACCACTGCTGGAAATCCCTCATTTTCTGAAAAGAGACACAGAACTGAATGTGACCTCATCAGTTCGCTGACATCTTGACGATGTCCCATGAACTCAACCTGTTCAGATATCTTTAGCTGTTTTGCAAGCGTCTTCAGATTGTGATACTCTTCTCCGTCACCAACTACTGAACAGCTTAGTATAACCCCAAGTTGTTTGATTTTTTCAATAAGTAGTAAGACTCTATCGACTCGCTTGTTTGCAGAGAGCCCACCTACAAAAATGATTGAGTTTGTTTCTCGCTCTTGGGCAATCTCTATTGAGTGCTGAGTCACATCAATTGTATTTCTCACAACTTGAACTTCTTCGATTCCGTACGACTTTAGAACTGATGCTGATGTTTTACCTGTAACTATGACTCTATAGCTTTTTCGACAGATTGCCAAAATGAGTGAACGGACTATTGAATTTCGGAACCAGTAATGTACGTCTGTTCCGATAAGTGATAGAACATGCTTCCTCCCACTGATACGTGAAACTAGGTGACCAATGATGCCATGGGGAATCGCATTATAGGAGATCACTATCGAATCCCTTTCCATTGCCGCCTGAATACAACCTGTAACTAGACGATATAGAAAGCCGAGTACTGGAAATCTTCTGAGGATTTTTGCAACAGGATAATAGACTACTTGAGGAAAACGTTCTGCTGGAGTGTTACGAAACACCTTCAGGCTTGTAAAACAATTAGATGCTAGTAACGGACTAATTTTGTCCTTGAACTTCTTATCAGAAAGTTTGCAGAATACTAATCCTATCATATCTTTCACGCAATTCCTGTTCTTGTCGATCTTCAATCACTAATCTGATTTCCACTATGCACGTTCTCTCGTAACCAAAGCTCTGTGAATAAGGTTGCCCATAACAAAGTGAGGAGCTGAGGGGGGTATGATCTTCGATTTCTGGCTTTAATGAACGCCTTGGTCAGATTTCCTTGTGATACAATCCTCTGTGTTATTGGACTTAAAGTATCAAGTACCTGCTTAACTCTTTCATTCACACGACTATCGAGTATCCATCTCTCCATGGGTGGCGTAAATCCTGACTTCTGTCTATGCACGAATTCCATGGGCATATATTCCTCTAGCATCTTCTTCAATGGATACTTGAACATTGAATTTCGTGCTTTGGTGCTCCAGGACATTGTTCCCTGCTCAATTAAGAAAGACTTCCATAAGAATGGATATATCGATTTAATGGGATCAATTCCAACTTCGTAAGTCTTTGCCAACATGACATAGCAGTTAGTGTACAAACTAGCAATAGTTAGAAAGGATTTGAAATCCGCAGCATCCGAGATTGAGGAAACAAAACTACTCAGTTGTTTAGCATATAGAGCATCGAGTTTGTCCAGACCTGTTGTCAGAAAACCATCCATGGGAAACACAAGATTTGGAGCTACATCAACTCTACACCCTGCTGCTCTCGCAACTGGTATGAGTGACCGAATCACTCTGAGATTGAATGTGAAGACATCAGGGGTCGAGTATATCCTACGAATCATTTTCCGGATTGGGCAGGGAACATACCGTATCAGTTGCCACCCCCTCAGTTTTGATTTTATCATTGGACCAAGGATGAATTCAGTTCCATTGCCATCAAGGATCGCGACTGTGTCACGACTTGTCTTCTTTATTTGGTTCATCAGATAGAAGGTGTTTATGGCTGAGAAATCCACAGTAGGCTGTATGTGAGATTTTGGGCACTCAAAGATTGCATCTAATGCATCTTCAGTAGTCATCTTGAAGATCTTTAGAGGTATACCCGTGCTAGATGCTGCCTCTTCAGCGTATGGTAATTCTGGATCTGATTCATCAAACATGAGATAGAATCCTTTTTTGGTAGAAACGTCCATCATGAAGGCCAGAAGCGTTGAATCAACCCCACCACTCATCAACAAGTCCACATCGAGTAGCGATAACACATCTGTGGTTTTTTCTAGCAAGTCTTTGAAGTCAGAAATCGTCTTCTTAATCGGTGTGAAAGAATATCTGAACTCCCTTTTTTCATCAAGTTTCAGGGGCATACCAATTGCTGATAATGAGTAACCCGGAGAAATACACCGAATATTTGCAGACATACTTCTTGGTTCCAGAATCCTTCCCAGTCTGAAGATGGAGTACAGTGATATCAGATCTGGCTGATAGCCAAGAGCATGAATAAGAATCCGAATGTCGTTTGAGAAAACAAGAGCATCATTTTCGAAAGCATACCACATCTTGCCTGGTCCTGCACGACTTGATGTGAGATTTAGTTGAATGTGACCTTCTTCTTTTTCAGCTGTGAGAATGGGTGAATTGGATTCGATTCTGGAAATGACAGTGGAAATTTCACCAATATCTTCAGCCGAGATTATCTCGAATTCCTCTTTCTTCACAACTGGTGGTCCATCTATCAAAACTATTTCATCAGAGCTACTATACACTAATGATGTGCCTGAAATTGCCTTAGAATGCGCTACCCAGATAAACATCCCATTAGTTTCAAGCTGCAGGAAACTCATTGTTTCCTTAGAACCCTTCAATAATCTTTGTTCAAGGGGGTCATGAGTTGTGTTAGATAGATATCCCGCGATCCTCATTTATTCAACCCACATGTTGTTTCTTGTTCATCTTTTGGTATCTTTGTCAACAAGTGAGTATTGAGGTTTATCGCCTACTTGTTTCATTCCCTAACGATGGTTAGAAAGATAAAGTTTCAGAAGGTTATACGCTGATACTGATATATCCATTGGACTACCAATGAAGTACCTCAATGCATATTCTCTCTCAATCCTCCCTCTTCGAAAAGTTTCGACAATCGCCTTTGCCCAAATGGAAGCATTCTGCATAGTGGAAACACGAACAATGAGATCTTCAATTATATCTGCCTTAGGAGTTATGACATCACTGATAAGTGAGGGAATCCCTGCTGCCTGTGCTTCTAAGAGAGACAATGGAAGTCCCTCATAGATTGAGGGAAGAATGAAACAATCCATCATGTCCAAATAAGATGGAACGTCCGATACAACACCAGTGAATACGAAGTTTGAGATGACTCCTCTCTCAGCGGCCATTTGTCGAATTTCATTTTCCAATGACCCACCTCCTAACAAAAGGAATCTAGTTTCAGGATTGACTTTGAGGAGCTCTACTGCTATCTCAATGATAAAACGATGATTCTTCACAGGTCGAAAACCACCAACATGACCTACGACATATGCATCATCAGGAATTGCCAATGATGACTTTGAAACAGGAAACTTGGTTGGAGTGCTGAATCTATCAAGGTCAATTCCTAGATAGAATACTTTCTCACATATACCATCGCCCCAATTGTTTCCAAAAAGTGATTTTCCTGCAGCTTTACTAGCCGCAATTCTACAAGTAGAGAATAATCTGATGAGTTTAGAGAAAATGGATCGTTGAATTCTCATTGAGAACGAATCCTGGTTGTAGTACTCACTATGAGAATTTGAAACTCTCACATGTATTCCAAATAGCCACGCTATGGCCAATACGAACCAACTCAAAGCTCCAATGTGGCAGTGTACAACATCGTATGGACCATAGTTCCTTAGTATCTTAATATACTTCCATGCATATCTCCAAGGCTTTGTGATTGATCCACAGTAATGCACCTGATTCCCATATTTGAGAAATTCCTCAGCCAAAGGTTCTGGTCCGGTTCTTCCAACCATGACATCCATCAGGACATTACGACTTCTGAGATGTTTAGAAATCGAAACCAACCAATGTTCGATTCCGCCCACTTGAAAGCTCGAATTCACATGAAGACATTTGATTTGCTTCATAGATTTAAACATCTCATTGATCTTTGAACTTGTTTGAACTGGCTCTTCAATACCATAAAGTTATTCATCAAAATCGATGATGAACGAGGGGGTTGAATAATACTCACTCGAAATGAGGTTTCCTATTATTGTAAACCTTGCAGAATGCTCTACTTTCCACAATGCTGATATGCGGATAGAAATGGCATAATTTTGTTTTAAATTGGAGAGTGTTTGATGTCCAACTTATCAGAGCCAGATGTAATAGAGCGTAAATTCGGACAGCATGTTTCTATTTCTCTTGCTGTTGCAGTTTCAACACGAATTATTGCTTTAATACTGGTCAAGATATTGACACTCTATCTACCTAAAGGAGAATATGCAATCTATTCACTGCTACTCTCTCTTGCTGCTTTTCTATCTGCATTCTCTGCGACTGGCTTCAGTGCTGCACTATGGAGATATATTCCAAGAAGATTACAACAAGACGACCGAAAAGGAGTTTCTCGTCTCTTTGTAACTAGTGTATTTGGTGGTTTAGTTGTCCTTTTTGGAGCTACCATTGTTCTGTACACACTGGGATTGCCTGGTTTTGACACATCAACAATTCCAGACATGTCAGTGGTTATTACCATTGTATTCATACTCGCATTGACATTCAATCTGAAAGAATTCGTATTGGTTTTTTCAAACTCTGAACAAAATTCGAGAGAAGTCCTCTATTTCAACCTCTCATATGCCATCGGCTCTTCAATTGTAGCTGTTATCTTTGGAGTAGTGTTTCATAATTTTCAGATGTTATTAATAGGACTTACAGTTGGTTATGGCATCCCAGTAGTGATTTCACTAGCAGCAAAGATCCGGCAATACGGTTTCTCAAAACCAGCTTTTCTTGATTTCAAAGGTATAAGTCGCTACGGTGGGCCTGTTGTCATAACAAACTCTATGCCCGACCTCTTGAGGTTCCTTGCAAAATATATCATTGGAATTTGGTTAGGTATACCACAAATAGCCACTTTTGCAATTGCGCTTTCGATAACTGGCTTATTCTCTTTCATCACCTCCCCGCCTCAAAGGGCTTATCTCGCATATATCACAACATCCTACGAAGCTGGGAACCTACCAGAGGGTGACAAACGAACATCAAAAATCATCGAGCTATTTCTCATTCTTTCAATTCCAATGGTCTGGCTTCTCGTCTACTTCTCACCCATTTTGATTGAAGTTATTTCTACACCTGAATATCTCGATGCCGTTAACATCATCCCATTTACGTTGGCTGCCGCTTTGATGGAGTCTATGGCTCTATTCTGGAGGATGCGGATCAACCTTCTAGAAAAGACACATCTAGTAGCTATATTGTACTCATCTGCTCTGATATCATTCATTGTAGCAGCGTTCCTACTCACTCCGACAATGGGTTGGACCGGTGTTGGTATCGCTTTCTTGGTTGAGGGTGGAATAATCCTGCTTCTTAATGGATTGTTAGGCTCCCATCTTCTTCCTTTCAAGATGAACTTCCAATTTGCTACGCGTTTTCTACCTTGTTCACTCTCTATTGTGATTGCCACGTTCTTTTTACAACATATTGGATATTCAAATTACTGGGCTGCCATTGCTGGAGTTGCAATATATGGAATCGCAATATACGCTGCGAATCTTCTACGCATAAATCACATCCGACAAATCATCAGGATATTAAGAGGTTCACCGAACTGACATTCATAGGTGCACAATAATCTTGGCAGAGAGATTATGATGAAATCTTTCCAATTATATAGAGATTCGGCATCTTCCTGTTCATTAGTTTTAGGGCTTGAATGACAAACAAGCTCCAAATACCAAAATGCAACTCTAATCCGAAATTTGTTGTTCCAATTTTTATTACTTCAAATCCTCTACTTTGAAGGTATGATTTCAATCTCTCTGATGTCCAGCTCTGCATGTGCTGAACTTTGTGAAACACTGTTCCACAGTCAGGACACCTCATGAAACTC
>JAEORX010000018.1 GCA_016840685.1 Candidatus Thorarchaeota archaeon | reverse complement strand
TATAAAGTATCCAAGAAGCAGTGCAGTGTAGATGCCAAAAACTGGTTTCCATCTTCGCTGGTATACAAAACCACCAATGGCTGCACCCATTGACACTCCCAACATGAAGAGCAGCTCAGCAATATCACGGGGATATATTGAGTGTCCTATTAGACTTCCAAGTCCCACAGACAGTGCTCCCAGATATGGTCCTAGTAAGATGCCGATAATTGGACTCAATAGAAATGACCAACTGTCCCAGACACCTGATGTGAAACCAAATGCTGGAATGATATCTAATACTGCAGTCATGGCTGCGAACACAGCCACAAACGCCACAGTCCGACTTGAGTTTGCACCAATTGGTAGAGCCATCGTTCATGACCCCGCTAAAGGGCGAGATTTAAACCTCATTGTCATACGATTGTCTAAATACTGCCAAGTAGTAACTGCAGAAACAGAAGACTAGGAGATTGAACTAACATGGGTAAGGCAAGATTTGTGTTTCCATTCCTCTTCTCAGCGGGAGGAATCGCGGCTGCGTTGTATATCATATACCGGGTGACAACAATAGTCCCCTCCTTCGAGTTCTTTCCCTTTATTGAAGGATCACTCTTCACTGACATTATCGTTATTCTGGGAATCGCAATTCCTGTTATCGTCATTGAATATTTCATCATCGCACTACCACTTGCTGCCCTTTTTCTTCTGGGCAGTCGGATGATAAAATCAGCTACCTACAATTTCAGCATCATGGACATAGGTCAGGATTTTGGAGGCTACAGAATGCTACGTAGGAGTGTTGCACCTGCCCTATTCAGTATCAGCTCAGCTGGGTTGATTGTAGGTCTTATTGAGGGAATCATCATAGATGCATTGCCTCTTCTTCCTCCTGAACAGCGCTATTTGATATCATTAAGTGCTACTTTAATGGGCGCACTCATAATCATGCCAATTGCTCTAGCACTGTTCATTCCCACGTGGATTCTCAATGATGCTGGCATTGTCACTTATCTAAAGGAGGGACAACTGAACGTGCGACAATGTCCTGACACAGAAGGTGTTGGACGATGGTACAGCAGTATGTTGGGGGGTTACTCACTGTTCGCATTCCCAATTGCGATGGTAAGTGCACATTTCGTCAGACCATTCATCATTGAGGGTATAACTCCTAATCCTCAGCTACTTCTTATCAGCAGTCTGTGGACAATCGGAATTCCCTTGTTGGTTATGGCCTTCATACTACCTGTCGTCTTTCTTAATGAAGCAGCGCAAAGAAGGTCCGTTGGCTTTATCCAGCGCTTTGCGCGAGGACTTGCTGCAAAAGAAGTAGAAAAGCCAGTTATTGCAGCAAAAGGGGCAAAGAAAGAACCTAAGGACGAACAACCTGATGAACCAGCCACAGAAGACCTGAACTACTGATAGTCCAGCCACTTGATTAGCCTACTAGTGTCATTCCCAAACTCTTTTACATACATTATATAACAATAGTTAATTAGAATATGAGGGGTTCCAATGACGAAATTGATTGATGTCGAGATACGACAGAACACCTTGGTGCGTGCAAAACCAGAGGTAGTCTATGATGCCATGACAACAGGATCGGGTTTGGATGCATGGTTCACTGTTGGATCAGAGGTCGATGCCCGACCTGGTGGCAAAATTATTTTCCGGTGGAAGAGGTGGGGCCCTGACAAATACACAAATGACGCCCAAGGTACTGTGGTGGAGGCAAAGCGTCCGGAACGGTTTGTGTTTCAATGGAAGGCAGACAACCCATCGTACGCCACAACCATAGAGCTGGATTTTGAAGAAGTGGAAGAAGGAACTGTTGTCAGACTAAGAGAACACGGGTACCAAGATACACCCTCGGGAAGAGCTGCCATGCTAGAGTGTGCAGCTGGTTGGGGTGAAGCGCTAACTCTGATGAAATATTATGTGGAGCATAGCGTGACCTACTGAACTAACCTCGATTCCTGAAACAAGTCAACGAATTCTCATAGAGTGGCCTCGACAATAAGTACTGATACAGCCTTTATTTGCACCACCAAATTTGGCAGTACATCAAGCTGAGAATCGGTAGGGCACATAGTCTGTCATTGAAACATCTTTCCCAAGCATCCTCAAGCCCATCACAATCTGCCCTCTGTGATACGTGAAATGATTCACAAGATGAAAGAACATCTCTTCGAATGCAATCACAACGACCTTTCCATCTCTCTCATCTCTGAACTCATCAACCGTTCTCTCTGTGATGAGACTACACCATTTCTTGACATATTCTGATATGAAGTGGTAGAGGCCTCTTCGTGCCATATTCTGGAAATCAGGCGCTTCAGGTTCATCACCATGCCAATCGTGGTACCATTCCCAAGTGTCTTCTGCAAGATGGACATACCTTTGAAATATACTACCTCTAGAGTTGTATATTGGACACCTGAATTCCTCATCACTAAGGCGCTCTGCAATTTCCCAGATAGTATCATTGGCCCAGACCAAATAGTCTGCCATCTTTGTAAGCAGCGTCATACTACTACTGTAGGCACGATTGTTTTAAGTTGAGCAGTCGGAACAGAAGATTTCTATTGATAGTCAGCAAGTCAAACGAGAAGCACTATGAAGAACAAAGTTGTCATTGTCACTGGCAGTAATTCAGGGATTGGTCGTGAAACAGCTCTGGCACTAGCAGATATGGGAGCTACAGTAGTAGCAATTGTTCGGAGCAAAGAGCTAGGTGAACAGGCTTGTGAAACCATCATGTCTGAAACTGGGAACGAACTAGTCGAAATGATGCTCTGTGACCTCTCGTCGATGAACACAATCAGAAGGTTTGCTGATGAATTCAAGAAGAAATTTGACCGTCTTGATGTTTTGATCAACAATGCAGGTGCAGTCTTTAGTAAAAGGGAAGTCACGGTTGAAGGGTTTGAACGCACATTGGCTGTGAACTATCTTGCCCCCTTCCTTCTCACTCATGAACTCCTTCCTCTCCTGAAGAAAAGTGCACCGTCAAGGGTGATTAATCTCTCATCAGGCTTGGCCAGAAGAGCTGAGCTGAACTTGGAAGACCTGCAGAGTGAATCTAATTACAAATCACGGAAAGCGTACAGCAGCGCCAAGCTTATGGTAGAGATGTTCACCTACGAACTAGCTAGACAATTAGAAGGTACTGGGGTTTCGGTGAATGCAGTTCTTCCGGGTTTTGTCGCAACGAATCTGGGTCGAAGCAGCGGAAGTTTAAGCTCTAGAATCATGTTTGGAATGATGAAGCCTTTTCAGCTCAGCCCAAAGGAAGGTGCAGAAACCTCAATCTATATCGCAACCTCACCAGAAGTTGAAGGTGTCACAGGCAAATGCTTCAGGAAACGCGAAGTGATAACAACCTCTGACACTTCGTACGATGTTGAGAAGCAGAACCAGCTCTGGAACAAGACAGTCGAGCTTCTAGGTAGTCACTGGACCTTTTCCTGAAGTTGTTCACCAGTTCAAATGAATTATACATCATCCATCGATTTTTCCTATATACTTGGTACAAATACAGGAGTTTTAAATATCGCAATCTTTGTTGGAATGCATTAACAAACAGTAGGTGATTGCTATGTGTGAGTGGTGTCTAAAGCACGGCGATGGCGGCAAGTGGTATGAGAATGCTAGGTTATACAAGAATGAGCTAGCAGACGAGTACAATGCCAGAGAATATCTTGATGAACAATGGAAGAATATGGAGACCCTCTTCATTCGTAAAATAATGGGATTCAACTCAATTGGCCTTGGATATAAGATGCAGATGCCCATTATTGGTCGTGTGATCCGAAAAGTGGTTGAGGGTCAGATTCATAGCGAGAAGAAAAACAGGAATCCTGTGCGAGCAGATGGCCATTTTGGGCAGGTCCTCCCCTTGGAAGATGCTCAGCACATCATCGGAAATCTTGCTGCAGAACCAATCATCAAGAATTACTGTGTATGTAGATGGATGCAGAGGGGTATCAAGGATGCTGTCTGTATCAATTTTGGTCAACTCTCAGAGGTGATCGAAAAACACACTCGATACATACCGGAGGGAGTAAAGTATAGACTCGACCGTGAGGAAGCTATTCAGGCACTCCAAGAGCAGAATGAGAAAGGGTATGTCGCATCGGTCTGGTTCCAACCAGTCCCTTACATCAATGCGATTTGTTCCTGCGAGAGTCCTGAGTGTGGTGGACTTCGACTCAGAAACGACTTTGGCCTTAGAACGGTCTACAAAGGCGAGTATGTGATTGATATTGACATCGATAACTGTCAGGGCTGTAAGTCATGTGTAAGGATGTGTCAGTTCAATGCGTTGAGATACCTCCCATCTGTTGGTCGAGTGATAGTGGACCTTGACAAATGCTTTGGATGTGGTGTGTGTAGACATGCCTGCAAACACGATGCCCTCCATCTAGTTCCACGAGCATCGGTTCCCGGACAGGCTGGGAAGTACTGAGGTGGGGAAAGTGGTGAAGAAAACAAAGATTACGATTGACTACTCTAAGTGTCATTCAGGAGCCAATACTGACCCCCGAGACTGTAGAAAATGTCTCTATGTCTGCGATCCCGCTGTATTCCTTATGCATCCCACACTCGAGGAGCACCCAGACCCTCATAATCCTGAAATTTGGAGAATCGATGCAATCTGGCTTTCAAAATGCACTGGGTGCATGAAATGCGTACAAGTTTGTCCTGAACAGGCAATCACCGTCAATCCTGGAACTACGCTTTTCGAGATTAAGGCGCGCTGAGGGTGGTTATTGGTCTTGACTGAAGAATGACAAGACCACCATCTGGTTTGATACACCACTCAATATCTTGAGGACATTCCATTGCCTCCTCGATTTTCACTCCAATCTCAGCTATATCATGTAGCATTTGGTCATCAAGAGAAAATATCTCACGTCTCTCCCTTGGTGTATCTATCATGACTGAACGATTCGTCTCTGGTATTGATTTGAACTCCTTCCTACCAAGCTCTCTTTGAACTACACTGAGTGGGTACTTCTTCAGAATGTAAGTGTCAGGTACTATCTTTCCAGAAACCAAAGCATCACCCAATCCCCACGTTGCATTGATCAAGATTTCATCAGTATTCTTATTTACAACATTGGCAGTGAACATGACCCCTGAAACATCTGCAGGAATCATCTCTTGAACAAGAACAGCCATCTTCACCTGTTTCATAGGGATGTTCTTCGTCTTTAGATAGACAATCGCACGTTCTGAAAATATGGATTGCCAGACATTCTTTACACACTCAATTATGTCCGATTTATCCTTCAAACAGAGAAAGCTCTCTGCCTGTCCAGCAAACGAGATGTCTCTAGAGTCCTCGATTGTTGCAGAAGAACGAACCGCAAATCCATGTACATTGCTCTCACTAATATGATCAAAACCTTCCGAAATTTCAGACTCCAAATACTCAGGTATCCTATATCCAGCAACAACATTCTGCGCAATTTCAGATAGCTTCAGAATCTCTTCAAACTCATCTGATTCATCCACACTCTGCAGGGTATCTTTCAACTGCCTACAACTCTCTACCATTTGGACAAAAGCAGTTGATGATACTGAGAACCCCTTGGGTATGATAAAACCCAGATGGTGGAGTTTCACGAGGTTCACAGCTTTTCCTCCATGAACCTCAATATCATCAGGTTGAATTTCCTCAAGGATTTGTATCATCTTCACCTGACCACTCACTCCAATACAAAGAGTGTCCCTGCAGCCCCCTCTTCAGGTTTTATCATCACATGTTTCTTGTCCAAATCTTCTGGTTTCTCAATCTTTGTACCCATCAGTGCAGGTATCTCGAACTCTCGTGTGACTATTGCTAGATGCGAACCAAGAGCTCCAGTGATACAGACCACACCAGCAAGTTTTGAGAGAATTGGTGCAAGAAATGTCGTTCCTCCATCATTCACGAGGACAATCTTACCCTCCGCCCCCTCCTTCAGGAGCTGAATCACCTCCTTCATTGTAGTGATATACCTGAGCTCTCCTTCAGCTGTCAGGTTCAACGAGATGAGTCCACGTGCAACCTCTTTCAACGTAGCATCCTTCCTCAGACTCTCCGCGGGACACATTTTGTGTGTAATAAGCTTCACGTTGCCCTCTGAAATGCTTAATACTGACTATTCTCTGGAACTTGTTTTAGATTCAACTCAATTTCAAGGAGTCTCAACAATGGACACTCCCAACACTAACAGACTAATCAAACACATCTCAGACACCTTTTCAGATATCCTGGCTGAACGTGGACTTCTGGAGTCTGAAATATTCCCGACGAACGAATACATCTCAGTGTCGTGCTATCACACCTACTACCATCTCTATGATGTCATGAAGGAGGTCTGGTCAAGAATATCTCCAGAAGAGCTTGCAAAACAGAGCAAGACCTTATTATCAGAAATACATGCCTTGTCTATCACATATCTCTGGCTCTACTATTCACTTGGGCGAATGGGAATTGTCTTCGAGAAATGCAACAGTGCCCCAGAGAAGGAGGCTGAGGAGAAACAGAACCAGTGGAAGTGGATGCTGGAACAGTGGTACAGGCTCGGTAGTAACTACTTCAACACAGGAAAACCAACTGTTGCAATGTCAAGTGGGATGAATCTAGCCTTTGAAAACGACACCCTGAGCTGGCTACAGGACAACCTACAACCAGTTGATTCTGAACAGGTCAGACAGATTCGACGTATTATGGGTCAGGTCGAGCTCTATGCTTTTATGGATGAGTGTGAGGCACGCGCAAAACTGGTAGACCATGGACCCTATAGAATCTCTGACGATGAGATTCTTGTATCTACTGAGTTCACACGACTGCATGATGGAAGAGGAGACCTCTGGCTCCCCTGGTCGGACACTGAAACAAAACTACCATCCTCCAAGCTAGGTATTGCTATGACGATTAGAAATGTGTCAGCAACATTCAATGACATCGGGACAATGACCATCGAACCAGGTGATTATTCGAGCCTTGTAACAGGCGTAGCTGCCTATACAGAACGAGGAAGCAAGATAGTCCCTCTTGGACTTGATGAGCTGCCCTCATATGCAGAAACTGCGGAGGCTGCCCTCTCAGAACTCTACATCAAGTTCGCAGACTGGGACAAGAAGAAGCTCATGCTTGCAGGCGCAGTGGCATATTGGAGAGGGTTTGCCCGTTACACCGACAGAGTGGGCATTACAGACAAGATAGATTGGGGTATCTCTCCGTCTGTGATAGATGAGTATGTACCCTTTTTTATGGAAAATGATGCAGATCCTGCCTTCATCAGGTTTGGTCGCTTTGATGATGAGATGGAGGAGGACCCGACTCTCTACCTGCTGCCTGAGTAGGTGAGAGCTATGGTTGAGCTCTTGGATACAGATGAGTATGCGCACACGCCTACTGAGCGTCGTGACTGGCGTGAGAGCTACTACTTCAACTGGGTGGACCTAGATACCGGTATCTCTGGGTTCTCGACCATTGGGCTCCTCCCTAATACTCCAAAGAGAGAGTTCGTCTTTGCCTTGTTCAATAATGGAGAACGAGATATCTATTTTGTAGAGCCTGAAGGTGAGGTCCCACCCGATTTTCATATGTCACTATCAGATGGAGTGCTCTCCTATGTTCTAGTTGAACCATTTAAGGAGTGGAGAATTAGGTACAAGGGAAAAAAGATCGATGCATCCATCGAATGGACTGGAAGATTTCCTGCCTATGATTTTGGTCAAGGGAGTGGGACTTCCTGGGAGGGACATTTCGAGCAGTCTGGACATGTAAGGGATACAATCATATTCTCTGACGGAAGGACAATCGAGTTCGATGGACTTGGAGAACGGGATAAGAGTTGGGGGTCTCGTGACTGGCACATTGAGAATTGGTATGCGCTTCATGCTCAATTTGATGAAATGTCAATAGGTCTGCGTCTTGACACTGTGAAGGGCAAGATACACCCATCAGGTGGGATCAGCACGGTTGATGGGCACAGTCCAATCGTAAGAGTTGACCTTGAAACCATCTACCATAATGAACAACCTAGACTTCCGGCTGGTGCTCTGACCAAAGTCTTCGGAGAGGATGGCAGTTGTTATACACTAAGGTCCTCAATGATATCACCGACGAGTTTTGTCAGATTTACACGTGAATTCCCTGGAGGATCCACAGAACTATTTGAGGAGATGGCAGTCCACGAGTGCCTGGAACTGAAGTCTCAGGGCTCAGGACTGCTCGAATGGCTGTTCACACATGCTAGGGACTGAACGACAAGAGGATTATGAAACATCCTCTCTGTCGTCAATCGTTTTACCAGCTCAAACCCAATATAGATGCAAGAAGCCAGGCACACAGAACGGAGTTAATCATTGCCCCAAGCCAACGATTCCCAGTCACTCGATAGCCAAACATGGTGATTACCGTGCATACCGCAAACCAAGGCGCGAACGCATAGAAGAACAACCAGGAGAAGCCAATCATGTCAGGAACAATGGGTGCTCCTGCGATGTATCCTCCAATGAATTCGAACGCAATAAGAATGAGGTAGGGAATTGTCTTGATGAACACTGATTTCACAGTCCAATTGAATTGGACTTTAATCCATGTGCCCGAGCTCTCTGGCAGCATAATACCTGTCAACCACGCTCCATCTACTAGTGTGTAGACTAGAAACACCACAAAGTAGAGTGGTACTAATCGTGCTTGTCCCAGTGTCAGGTCGTGGAGCCCAGGAAGGAAACATCTCAAGTCCAAGACAAGTCCTAGGTCGACTAGTAGGGTCAGCAGATACAACCATACAAACACAATGAGAGTCAAAACAAGGGTCTTCAATAGATAGGGTAGGGGCTTCTGTCCTCCTGTTCCAAACAACTTTCTTAGCGTTGGAAATGATACATTTTCTCCGCTTTGAGAGGCTCTCTTTCTTTGCAGGATTACATAAAGAGCAAGTAAGGCTACAAGTCCACTGCCTAGAATCCAAGATACTACTGACAAACCATAGAATGTTGGGAAGGGGATTATTCTCACTAATAGAAGCCCAACAGCAAGAAATGGGAAGAAAGTGATAACACCAATCAAACCCAATATCATTCCGTAAAGATAGAACGCCCTCTTTGTGGTTGGTTCATCAGTAGGCTTTTCCTTTAGGTCTGAGAAGATGGGTATATCAAGTAGAATAGCAACCAGAGGGAAAATTGTAAGAAGGGCACCGATCAATCCAATGAGTCCGCCAAGCAACCAAAGTGGATACAGGATAGACGTGCTCTCTATCCAGTGTTCGTCTTCAATTCCTCCCTTCAAGCTGTTCTTCATCCACTCTACGGTTTCACTAACAACGACTGGATTAATGGTTTCAAAAAGGTGGTTTGTACTTGGAAACACTGCTCTTCTGGCTGTGTTGTTATCAAAGTCACCATAGGTTGTTTCAGCTACAACACCAGTCACATTGAACCACGGATCTAACAAGGCGGGATTCTGTGGATATCTGGACAGAGAATCGAAGTTGCCTGTTGCCACGAGGGTGTTTGGTATATATGACATATTCTCTCGAAATCCAGAACCAACAAGGACTAGGGCACGTACATAGACACTAGACTCATTCAGAGCCGACCAGGCGATGCTGCCTCCCATACTGTGACCAATAAGTCCAATCTGGGTTTCATCAACATAGCTGAGAGCTGTGATGTAGTCCAATGCAGCTGTCCCACTACCAGTACCAGTTCCTGAATTTCCATGACCATTGGCATCAATCGTCAGAACCACAAACCCGCGACGTGCAAGCTCGATGCCAAAGGCCATCAACCACTCCTTATTCTGCTGTACCCCATGAATCACCACTACCCCCGGTAGCGGGTCTGTTGTAGTCGCATAGTTTGGCCTCTGAAGTGTACTATGAATCAAGGATCCATCTGCCGCCTGAAAATCAACCTCAGTAACAGACACGGAACCAAATCCAGACTGCACACTTGCAGCCATCATAGTCCCTGACAACATTATCACAATGCCAAGAACAAGTACAAAGTATCTCCGCCTGAAGATCAATAGTCTATCCACCTGCGATGTGTGGACCCGGTAATGTTCAATTCCTCCTTTTATCTCAACCGACCACCAAGCCGCAATCCATATGACCTATTAAGCTATGACAACATCAAATGCCTGACTGGGACAGAATCTTCACAGAACGAGGCCGGATGTTCTCAGACCCTCACCAAGACATCGAGCGAGTTGTCAAACTAATCCATGACGGTGGTGGCACAAGAATCCTTGACCTTGGTTGTGGGAGTGGCAGGCATATTGTGTACTTTGCGCGTTTGGGTTTTGATGTGTATGGGTTTGACGCTTCTCCAAAGGCACTTGCTATGACCCAAGAGTGGCTTGAAGATGAGAATTTGGAGGCGCACCTCTGCGAACATCTGATGGAGGAACCGTTTCCCTATGAGGACAACTTCTTTGATGCAGTGATCTCGATTCAGGTCATACACCACAATCTTATGGATAACATCAGAAAGACAATCAACGAATTAGAGCGAGTATTGAAGCCAGGTGGCATAATCTTTGTCACCTTTCCTGTTCTACAATCAGGACCTATCAGTAATGAGGATGACTGGAACCTGGTAGAAGTGGAAGAAGGGACCTACATTCCCCAAAAGGGGTGGGAGAGTGGAATTCCTCATCACTATTTCACGCTGGAAGAGATTCCAGAGGAGTTCCACCAGTTCGACATCCTTGATGTTTTCCTAGACGATACCAATCATCGGTGTGTCCTTGCCCGACTGAAGTCCACTTAGATCTGGTCCTCCAGTCCAAAGGTCGGAAAAACAAGCTCCTTCACTTTCTCAATGGTATCATCCACCGCCCGACGGATCTTTGGGTATTGGTCACTGGGCATTCTGAAGGGTCTGCTCGTCCAGCCGCCTCGCTTCACCTGAAACCCATGTTTGTGGCACAGCTCAATCCACTCAGCAGGAATGGTGGGCGGTAAGGCGATGTCTGCAATATCCGCCAGTAGAATAGTCCATATCTTTGCGGCAGCCACTGCGTTGTATCCACCACCTCCTGTCACAACCAGTTTTCTCGTCCCTAAATGAACGAGCTGTCGGACAGTCTTTGACATGCGCTGGTAGGTGTCGTATGTAAGCATGAGGTCTGTCAGCGGGTCATTCATGTAACCATCTGCCCCCACTTCCCAGAACACAAAATCGGGTTTGTAGGCCAGCCAGATTGGTACGACCACATCCTCGAAGGCTCGCCACCACTCAACATCATCAGTCAGAGGAGGGAGCGGGATGTTGACAGAATAACCCTTTCCTTCCCCAATACCAACCTCCTCCGCTCGTCCCGAACCCGGGTAGAATCCCATGCTCAGTTCATGCAGTGATATGGTCAGGACCTTTGGATCGTGATAGAATGCATGTTGGACACCGTCCCCATGATGAGCGTCAGTGTCAAGATAGAGCACCCTCTTTTCTGGGTATTTTTGCTGGTACTTCTTTAGTGCTATGACAATGTCATTATAGTAGCAAAACCCACCCGCCTGACTCTCCATTGCATGATGGAAGCCCCCCAGGAACGAAACTGCATCCTCAAACTCTCCATCTGCCACGCCCATAACAGCATCAATGGTGCCACCAACTGGATAACTCGCATATTTGTCCACGCCCGGAAAGATTGGACATTCATCAGTGTCTAGCCCAAAACGTGCGGAGAAAGCAGTTCCCATGTTTCCGAAGAGCTCGAGTGTTTCAATATATGATGGGTCATGAAACAGAAGGAGTTCTTCACGAGTCGCGAGGCGCATAGGTTGGATGGATATTCGTGGGCTATTGAGTAGTCCTGACATCATTGGTAGGTTCCAGGTGACCTCTAGTCTTGCCCGATTCCAGAAGGGATTGGGTTCAGTCCTCATCCTGTCTAACTCATCGATTCCGCCAAGACTAAGGATTATTGACGGGTCGAACAGAGCGGTCAGTTCTGACAAGGGACATCCTCCATGTAGTGAATCAGACGGGCATGTTTGGTTTCATTGCACACTTATGTTTGCTGGCGATGAACCCTATTGACCTCTTCGAAAGCCTCATTATTCCCAACTGTGAACCTAGAGTTGCTATGTCGAAGTACGATCTACTCAAAGAAACGTTTCTTGGAAACCTAACCGAGCAGATTCCCATATCTCTATGGAAACATCACCCTGAAAAAGACAGGACCCCTGAGGGTCTTGCCAAGGCTGAGATTGACTTCCACAAGATTCTGGACCATGACCTACTGAAGATCTCCTTCTTTGGTCATTTTCCATGCATAGACTTTGGCTGCACCGCAGTCTATGATGGGGCAATAACAGGATCGACAACCTTGACGAGTGCTGCAATCAATGATGTCAGTGATTGGGAAACATTGGAACCACTTGACGTCAACTCAGGTGAGTTAGGGAAGCAAATTCGTGCGGTCGAACTCATTCAGGAATATGCGCATGGTGTCGTACCTACTATGGCCACCGTCTTCGATTCTGCAATGGTAGCCGACAAAATCTCTGACAAGAACTTCAATAGATATGCTGATGAGCATCCCGAGGAGCTGAAGGGGGCTCTCGATATCATCACTGACGTGATGATTGATTTCGCAAGGGCCACCTTAGATGCAGGAGCAGATGGCATCTTTTTGGCTTCCCAACAATCCACAATGTCCTCTGTCACAGACAAAGTCTACAAGGAGTTTGTCTATCCATATGATCTGAAGATGATATCAAGACTCCGAGGAAAAACAAAGTTCCTTGTTCTGCATCTGCATGCTCGTGAGGAAAATGAGGAGATTCGGTTTGATAGGATTGCAAAGACCCCTGGAGTAGATGGTATCAATTGGGAGGACCAGAGCTCCGCGCTCTCACTGAAGGAGGGCAAGAAACGATTCAAAGGAGCTGTGCTTGGTGGGATTGACCACAACGGAGTGTTTAGGACTGGAAGCCCGGAGGAGGCAGAGAAACAGGTTGTTGATACAATTGAAAAGAGTGGTCCTGAACGTCTTATCATTGCACCTGGTTGTGTAATTACGATTGACACCCCACAAGAGAACCTTTTTGCGGTCAGAGATATGATAAGGTCAATTGATTCTTATGATTATGGCTAGGAGGCTCGCGAATGACCAGAAATGCTGAGGTGGCTCAAATTCTACAAGAGATTGGTCTACTCTTAGAAATCGAGGGTAAAGACAAGTTCAAACCCCTTGCTTATTATCGCGGGGTGAGGTCCATAACCTCTCTTGGCGAGGATGTTGAGTCCATAGCAAAACGAAACGGGCTCACTGATATTCCGGGTATTGGAAAGAGTCTTGCGGAGGTCATTAAAAGCTATCTTGAAACTGGAAGAGTGGAAATTCTTGAAGGACTTAGAACACGTGTTCCAGTAAAAGTTCTTGAGCTCGACTCGATTCCTGGTGTGGGACCCAAGACGATCAAGCTTGTTTACGAGAAATTAGGAGTTACAGATCTTGATTCGCTGGAAAAAGCCGCCAATGAGGGAAAGCTCTCTGGTCTACCAGGTCTTGGAGACAAAACCCAATCGCAGATTATTGAGGGTATTCAAATTGTACGAGCTGGACATGAGAGAACTTTGCTTGCTGACGCCCTCTCTACAGCTGAAAGAATTGAGAATGAATTACGAAAATTGAAGATAGTCAAGCAGCTCACTATTGCAGGTTCCACACGTCGCCGGAGAGAAACCATTGGTGATTTGGACTTTTTAGTCATTGCAACAGAGCCTGAAATTGTAATGAATGCCTTCGTCAAGACAAAAGGAGTATCTGCCATCATTGCACATGGACCCACGAAGTCCTCGGTTCGATTAGAATCTGGTTTACAGGTAGACCTCAGAGTATTACCAAACGATAGTTTTGGCGCAGGACTTCAATATTTCACAGGGAGCGTAGATCATAATGTCAAGTTACGCTCAATTGCTCAAAAGATGGGTTTGCGACTAAATGAATATGGTCTTTTCAGAGGAGAGAAGAAAGTATCTGGTGAGGATGAGGAAGGTATCTATAAATCTCTTGGACTTCAATGGATTCCACCTGAGCTTAGGGAGGATACAGGGGAGATTGAAGCCGCTCAGAAAGGGAAACTTCCAAATCTTATAACAATGAAAGACATCCGTGGAGACCTCCATAGTCACACAGACCAATCTGATGGTAAGAACACGATTGAAGAGATGTTGAATGCTGCTCAAGCCCTTGGGTATGAGTACTACTGTGTGTCCGACCACACTCAGAGTCTCACCATCGCCCATGGCATGGATGAGGGTCGTCTTCTGGAGCGGATTAAAGAGATTGATGAGCTGAATTCGTCTGGTCGGTGGAAGATGAAGATATTGAAGGGCGCTGAGGTTGACATCCTCGCTGATGGCGCGCTTGACATTGAGGATGACGTACTCTCGCAGTTGGACGTTGTCACTGTGTCGGTGCATAGTAGATGGAAGGACAAGAAAGAGGTCATGACCAAGCGTGTCTGTCACGCACTGGAAAACAGATATGTCCACATCTTGGGACATCCGACTGGTCGTCTGATTGGTAAACGATATCAGCTCGAGATTGACCTGGAGCAGGTCTTTGAAACCGCGAAAAAGCATAATGTAATGATGGAGCTGAATGCACATCCAGAGAGACTGGACCTAAATGCTGGCAACCTTCGAGCTGCCACCAAGGTTGGTCTGAAGATTGCAATCAACACAGATGCGCACAGAACATCAGAGCTTGACAACATGCAATTTGGTATATTTCAAGCACGTCGTGGCTGGTTGACTTCTGATGATGTCATCAACACATACCCCTTGAAGAAACTCATGAAACACATCAAAAAGTAAGATAGGTGTGCATTCACTCCGGGCAATGTTCTCATAGTCACATGTTGTGACTTCATTCTGTGACCCTCACAAGTGGCTTCGCTATATATACTAAATCTGAGTAGTATTTCTTGTGAAATATCATGGCTCTAGCAACTAACTCACGAAACACATCTGTGCTGAAGAACGAGAAGGTAAAGGTTTCCACCTTTGCTCTGACCTATGCTTACACCTATCGGAGGTAATCTAATGGCATTCGCTAAGGCTGAAAGAGAACTCTTGAAGGGTTATCCCAAGAAGAGAGTTTCCACTGACGCTATTACTCGTGCCTACTTTGCGAGGTAGACTCGGATGACCCGTTCTGATACTCCGGCAAGCACAGCCTCAGCTAATGAGGTTCATAATCCCAGTACCGGAGATGGTAGCAACCTCTCTCTGGACGAAGTACTCGCGCTGGAAGCAACGTGAGTACTAAGCTATTTTTCAGAAACCACCTCAACAATCTATGATTAGGAATAGAAAATGGTGCCGAGAATGTGATTCGTTAGCATTTCACAACACGAGAAACGAAAGTGAGAAAATAGAATGAATCAATAGAGATGTTGAAACACGAATGAAGAAATCAAAATTCTTACTTGCACATTACAGAAGAGATGAGCGAATAGTGGATCTTGTAGAACGAACTGATCATAAGGTTTTAGCCAATTGGGCAATTGATTGTGTTGAGCGTGTTCTACCCTATTTTGAAGCACAATTTCCTGATGATCCTCGACCTCGAAATGCAATCAAAACTCTAAGAGATTGGATTGATACTGGAGTGTTTAGCATGAAGGTAATACGCAAGGCATCTCTTGATTCTCATGCCTCTGCTCGTGAGGTTGGGAAAGACAATGCTGCTCGTTCGGCAGCTCGTGCTGCTGGTCAAGCAGTGGCAACAGCCCATGTTCCTACTCATTCAATTGGTTCTGCAATCTATGCTTTGCAGGCTATTCACAGAGCTACAGACTCCTCTGATGCCGATAACGCTGTAGCCAAAGAGAGAGATAGGCAATATAGTCGCTTGCTTAGCCTGAGGACGAAGTAGCACTCCGAAATCTGTGCCAGTTTTCAGGATAATATCCATTTCAAAATGGAGTGGTGCCGAGAATGGGATTCGAACCCATGAACTCCTACAAGAGTGGATTTCTCCTCGGAGTCAAGCCAGTGGCTTTGTGATCTTGAGTCCACCGCCTTTGACCGGGCTTGGCTATCTCGGCAGTTAAGGTTGCTTTTTCATATTTCACTATAAAGCCATTTCCGTATAGAAACCTGGTTCAACCTTGAGTACGGGAGAAACAAATACATTGGTAAAAGGGAAATGACATAGATGATGTCACATATCAAGAACTCAAAACTGAGGTCATCTGCAGTATATCTATACCTGATACTGCTTGCGATGTCAAGTGCGATGATCCCCGTGTCCTTGGTATCAGGTAATATTTATAGACCGATGCAGGCGTCTGAAACGACTTGGAAACTTCTTGAGTCTGACTATCCAGATGGTTCATTTTGGGATGTGTCATTTATCAATATGACGCACGGGTGGATTGTGGGGTCAGAGAATTCAACTTTCGCTTCTGACTTGATTATACTGTATACAAATGATGGTGGAACTACTTGGCAACTCCGATACAAAGATCTTTTCGGATTTGGTGCCACAATGGATGAGGTAGATGACCAAGTTGTATGGGTCACAGGTTCTCACGGTGCCTTATACTATACTCTCGATGGCGGATTGACATGGAACAAGAGTGATGTTGTGGGTGCCATCGGGGGTATGAGTTGTGTAAAGTTCATAAACAGAACTCACGGATGGACCTCAAGTAATGAAGTACTCTACTGGACTGAAGATGGTGGACAGTCTTGGGACTCAGTTCCCGGATGGAATTTTAATGTTCACAGTCTTCTCAATCTATTTTACTATCCATGGTATTGTGAACATCACTGGTCCCAACGGCGGTGGCCAGGTTGGTAACGAGATATCAATAAGGAGTGGAAAATCTGATGTTAATGCTGCAATATTATGGTCCTCGAATTAATTTAGGTGTACTCATTATTGGTTTTACATTTCTAGTGTTAATTGTTGTAATCCTTGGCCATAGAAAGGGTGCGAGTGGGATTCATTATTGGACAATTGCAGCAGCTAAGGTATCTATCACGTTCATTCTCTGGCTAATCTTGTCATTCTGTATGTTCGTTATTGTTATGACCTATACAGGAGAATCTGGAGAACAAAGACTGTTTCTAATAGATATTGCGAGTCTAATCATCTTCATAGTTCTGAGTTTGTCATTGATACTTGTGGAGTCTCATCACAACTTGCAAAAGTTTTGTGGATGGTGGCGCAGCCAGTAAAGGTTCTTATGATTTCAATGACTATCATTGACACTTTTCAAATTCCTATTAGCTTTATATCACTAAAAATCGTATAGTTAGGAGTTATACTATTCTTGGAGAGGGAGAATAGATATGAAGTTCTTGAAGAGAAAAGTGGTCAAAATCATACCCGCGTGGGTGCTTGTCCTCATTGTTATTGGAACAGTTTCTGGCGCATTACTCTGGATTTCCAATCTGGTGTCAACAAATGTGACAGTAACCAATCCGCCTATTGAAATAAGTGGGTCATTTGAGAGTGTTCACTATGAAGGTATGGAAATGGTCAGTACATTTTCATATATCCTGAATGACCCGGTGAAGGCCGTTGGATTCATCATAATAGATATCACCCAAACAGCAATGACTCTAGCGCAGGTTGGCGGCATAACCGTACATGTGCTGAATGATGCAGGCGGTGATATGACCGGAGCTTGGTTAGGTGGCGCCCAACCAATCAATGAAGGCTATAGATTCACAATCTATGAATCAATCTCCATGGATGCCTTTGACTTCGGTGGTGGGGGAATGGCAACAAATGGAGAAATCTATGTTGGTCTTACCTTCACGAGCGGAGGCACTTATGGTGTGAGTATGCAAATATCGCAAACTGCAGGGTGATTTTTCCCTATGCTATAAATGGACTCACACAGCCTGATTGGCTGAAATAACAAAGAACCGAAGCACATCTAGCTTGTTTCAAGATGTGGTCTAATCTTGGCATAGAAGTCTGAGATTATTTTTGACCGCTCATCTTCTGTTTCAAGAATGAACAAGCGTATCTGCTGCCCTGCCTTGATCTCTTTCACAAGGCCCATATCAACAAGAGGCTGCATCACACGATGAATGGTTGAGTGAGCAAGTCCAGTTTCCTTTGCCAGTCTACTCAGATTGAAAAACTCCTTCGGACGGTCCAAGAAATGCTGGACCACGCGGGTCTGTGCACGGGACGCAAATACCTTCTCGAGCAGCCTTTTCAACTTGTGTTCGCCTCTTATTAGATTCATTCATTCTTATTGTGCAGTATTCGGGTTCCTATCTTCTCCTTGCTGAATACTCTCTTCAGATTTTTTGGGTCATTGCCATTGAATATCACAGTCGGAATGCGTGATCGTTCTACAATTCCAATGGCGACTGGGTCGAACAGATTGTATTGTCCAGCTCTAATACCCTCAGAAGACAGAATCTCTCTTAGTTGAGTGATATCGACTGTGTCAAGTTTCTTGGAACCATTTTCTTCTGGGTTTCGATCATAGACACCATCAACATTGGTGGCATTGAACAACATATCTGCTTGAACCAGTTCTGCAGAGGCTGCAGCTACTGCGTTTGTTGACTGACCAGGTACCATACCTCCCAGCAGCACAACCTTGCCATGATTAAAAGCCACTTCCAGCTCGTCATAGTCATCAATGATCTTGGGATATGCAAGATTCCCTAAGGCTGCACAAAGCAACTCAGCATTGTTCCTTGCCAGCTTAATTCCAAGCCAATCACATTGAGCCTCGTTGGCACCAAGCTCTCGAGCAGCAGATATGAAGACCCGTGCTGGTTTTCCACCACCCACAACAACAACCAGAGAATGTCCGTCTTTCACCAAGGACTTAATCGAGTCAGCGTACTCTCTCAATCGGTCAATTCGAATCTGACCATTGTCGTCATAGAGGAGTGAACCTCCAATCTTGAGTACGGCTCTCATAAAGAATCCCCTGAAACACTTACAAGCAGGTTCATCTCTCTGATACTATTAATAATGATTTCTTGAATAGACCAGTTCGTCGGTTTTTCGACTAGTCAAAAATGCACCGAAACATGGTCTAACGCGCCAATCTGCCCATTTCTGCCCAAAAAGACGCTTCATTCACTGGTTCAGTATGGTCGCAAATCCACCTGGTCAGTTTTGTTTGGCCATAACTCTTAAAGGTCAAATGCTTTCTTCGAGCCTGAGCGGCAAGTGCCGACCCTTGCTGACATCAAGGAGACTGATCCTTTTGTCGAAGCTAGAACCGAAAATCAAGTCTAAGCGCTGGAAGCCTGAAGCAGAGGCTCATCTACTGGAAACCTGGGTGAATGAGGACACGTACGAGTTCAATATGGACTCTGGTAAGAAACTTTACACAGTGGATACCCCCCCACCCTATCTGTCAGGGCCAATGCATGTGGGGCAGGTTGTCCACTACACACAGATTGACACTATCGCACGCTATAGGCGAATGCAAGGTTTTGAAGTGAATTTTCCCCTAGGCATTGACAGGAATGGTCTTCCAGTGGAGGTTCGGGTTGAGAAGGAACTTGGAATCAACATGCACGCAACTCCGCGAGAGGAGTTCCTTCGAATCTGTAAGGACCGTCTTGACGAAGATGAGAAAATTGCCATCAAGGGATTTAGGAGACTGGGTATTGCCTTCAACACGTATGAGGATGAGGGCAGCTATCGAACAGACGACCCGAAGTACAGAGCTGTAACACAAGCCACGTTTATCGACATCTGGAACAAGAAACTGGTCTACAGTGACTATCGTCCTAATAATTGGTGTTTTGATTGTGGAACAACCATTGCTGATGCTGAAGTAGAATATGCTGAGCGTCCCACAAAATTGCATTACCTCTATTTTACTGTGGATGGACTAGAGCCTCTTGAGATTGCTACTACAAGACCCGAACTACTCTGTGCCTGCGGTGCAGTGTTCGTCCATCCAGATGATGGGAGATACAAACCTTATCATGGGATGACAGCAAATGTACCTCTCTTTCATTTGAAGGTGCCAATCATTCCAAGTGCCACAGCACAGATGGAATTTGGAACAGGAGCACTGATGGTCTGTAGCTACGGGGACCAAGCTGATGTTATGGCATTCCGAGATCATGCGCTAACACCAATAGCGGCAGTTTCGACTGACGGTACCATGACCGAGGCTGCAGGTACGTATGCTGGATTGAAGATTGAAGAGGCTCGTAAGAAGATAATAGATGACCTCAAGGAAAAAGGACTCATCTTCAAGCAAGAAGACTCGACTCAGAGAGTACCGCAGTGTTGGCGTAGTCGCACTCCTATCGAGTTCATAGCGATGGATGAATATTATGTGAAACAGATAGAGTTCATTGACGACCTTCGGAAGATTGCCATGGAAACTCCATTCTATCCTGATTTCCACAGACAAGTCCTCATAGACTGGCTCAACAGAGTCACTGTGGACTGGCCTGTGAGTAGGAGGCGTTACTATGGTACCGAGATACCGCTTTGGTACTGCAACTCATGCAAGGAACCAGTAGTGCCAGAGTTGACAGATGAACCAAGATATTACCAGCCTTGGCGGGAGGACCCACCATTTACAAAATGTCCCAAGTGTGGTGCTGAGGAGGGCTTCAAGGGAGAAGAGCGCACCTTTGATACTTGGATGGACTCCTCAATCAGTGGAATGCAGGCTGTGGGCTACCTGTACAATGACAGGCTCTTCAGGAAAGGCTTCAGTAATGTCATGCGTCCACAGGGGAAAGACATTGTAAGAACTTGGCTTTACTACTCTCTACTCAGAACACTACAGCTGACTGGGAAGCCCGCATTCAGTGAAATTTGGGTTTCTGGACATGTGGTGGACGACAAAGGAGAAACTATGAGCAAGTCGAAGGGAAACTCACCTCCCCCAATGCCATTTGTGGAGAAATATGGAGCAGATGCTATGCGTATCTACGGTGCATTAGAGGCAGGACTTGGGAGTGATGTCCGGTTCTCAGAGGACCGACTTGCAGGTGTGTCCAAGTTCATGACCAAACTATACAATGTTGCACGGTTCATCTCAATGTTTCCAACACTAGAACCCATAGCATTCAAGAAACTGACACCCGTGGATCAGTGGATTCTAGCTGAAACTAATGCTATGATAGAACGGATAATCCCGGACTGCAACCTTTTGGACTTCCACAAACCAGCCATAGAGATTCGCGGGTTCACGTGGAACTTCTTTGCAGACCATGTATTAGAGATGATTAAGGGAAGGGCATTCAATACAGACGCATCCTTCACAAAGGAGGAACAGAAGTCTGCATGGTTCACTCTTCACGAGGTGTTAAAGGTCATAACACGAGCACTAGCTCCAATGACCCCGTTCATCACCGATAGGATATATCGAGACCTCTATGATGAGAATGGTATTCATAGACAAAGATATCCCACACCAGAGAAGACATGGAAGTCATCTATGACTGAACACACAGAACTCTTAATGCAAACGAACTCTGGGTTCTGGAAGTATAAACGGGAGAATGGGCTCTCTCTCAGAGAGGGACTTCCAGAGGCACACATCTCAGAACATCTAAGGCCATGGGCAAAGGATCTTCAGGCAATGCACGGTGTCAATAAGATTAACTTCCGCAATCCAAAGGATGACAGATTCGTCGAGGTGGCCCTACCTGAGTCGAAGGAGGTCATCTATATCCTTCCACCAAATACAGAGTGAGTGTGACTGTCCCTTCAATCCCCACTTCTATCCCACACTGACTTCGTTCTCATGCTCTGTGGGACATTTCATTGAGTTCGACACCAGACAGTACTTCGCAGCCAGCTCAAGAGCTCTTTCAGCCTTAGGTCTGAGATCTTCAGACTCAACAACAACTCTGGTTCTTAGGAGTATCTTTGTGAACAGAAATCCCTTCTCAACCCGCTCGAGTGTGCCATGACCTTCACAGGAGAATGACTTGAAATCAAAACGCATCTTTTTGGTGAAAGTCACAAAAGTGGTCATTAAACAGGATGTTGCAGCTGCAACAAACAGGTCTTCTGGAGATATAATCCCTGTAGGACCATCGAACTCTGGGGGCGTTGAAATCTCGACCTTTGGTTTTCCTTCAATCTTCAGGTCCCCAACACTATCGTGCTTCCAGTCAACCGTAACAATGTATTCATGTTTATCGTCAGTCATCTCTATCACTTTTTCATTTTCTAAGACAGGAAAAGAGTTTGGTTATGTCACTCGACAACAACATTAGTTTCATGTGTGACGACACTCTTCATAGAATTTGCAATGAAGCAGTATTTTGCAGCCAGTTCAAGAGCACGATTTATCTTTTTCTTGAGGTCCTCTGAGTCAATTCCTACTTTGGCTCTCATTTCAATCTTGGTGACTTCAAAACTCCTATCGACCTTTTCGAGAGTTCCCACCGCATCACACTCGAATGATTTGAACTCGATATGCATCTTCCTTGCAAATTCAACAAATCCATTCATATAACACATTGCCGCAGAAGCAACGAAGAGGTCCTCTGGTGAGTGAAACATGGTCTTTTCCGGACCTCCAGAAGGCACGCCAGTCTTGATTGCTACTTTTCCTTCAACTGTAAGATTTCCACTCTTACCACCAGTCCATACGAGTTTTACAGGGAATAGTTTGGCTTGTTCACTCACATAACACACCTACCTCTTTCTCGCATTACCTATGAAAAAGGGTTTAGGCATGGCAATCTATTTCATCCTCGTCGCCTTGAACACTGCAAAGAACGGAACTCGTCTTTCCCTATCAAAGAATTTGTCATCACCAACGGGTTGAGGCTCTGCAAAACCAACTAGGCAGAATCCTGCACTCAAAAGTGAGTTAATGTAAGTTGATAAAGTCCGATGGAAAAAACTGATTGGTACTGGAAATGATCCACCATCTTTTGTCTTCCAGTATCGTTCGTACTCGACTTCTTCGAAGTATCGGTCAACTTTGAAAAAAACCCCCTCACGTCTATTTGTTACAGGGTCTTTCTCGCCCATCTGCCATGAGCCAGGTCCATAGAAATTGAAAGATGGATGAACAATGGAGAATACAAGGACTCCATCTGATTTCAGTACTCGATGCATCTCTCTGATAGCATCATCTAAGCATGGAATATTAAGCAGGACAAGATTACATAGTACGAGGTCGAACTCCGCCTCGAGGACAGACTCCATGTGACAAACATTGTCGACCCGATAATCAATCTCAATGCCCTCAATGACGCTCAGCTGCTCTGCTGTTTCAATTAGGCGTTGTGATAGATCAATGGCTGTCACAATTGCTCCTTTCTTTGCATAATACCTCGCCAGATACCCCTCTCCACAACCCACATCAAGCAATTTCTTTCCTCTGACTTCTCCCAAGAGTTTCTCCACACAAGGATTGAGTATGCTTCTGTGGTGAGGTGTTCCTCTCCCATCAATGAGACCTGAGAAAGCTTCAGCATTGGTTTCCCATTGCTCACGAATTCTCTCTTCCATGTCACTGAAGGAACACGCATCTCTTCTGAAGCTTTCGAATTCTCTCAGAGTTTATCCCATACTTTTCGAACCCGTTTTCCAGTTTCTTCAATCAGATCTTTCATGGCTTCTTTTGGTGCAAGGCCAACCTCCGCCCCAATCTTCATGATTGAAGTGTGGGCAATTTTGACCTTTCCATCCTCTTCATAGACGGTGAAGCTGCATGGAAAAATCGTTCCCATATCCTTGGATATGTCGAGTGCTTTCTTTGCCAGTTGCGGATTGCACACCAGAATTACCGTGTATTTGGGATAATCATCAATCTCAAGTTTTTGTTTGAAGATATCATGTAGTCCTTTGGTGAGTTGAACACCAAACCCCTCGGTCATACAAGCCTCTTCTACTCTCTTTACAGCTTCATCAAAGTCATAAGGAACTTCTTTTCGCAAAACATCGACCATGCTGGGTTTCCAGTACTCCTCCGTAAAATGACTTTGGATAGAGTCATATTCCAAACAAGATAATAGTCGGTTATCTGGAGCTTTTCTTGGTGCAACCCAATGGTCGTCGATAGATTGGGTCCTGAAAACGAAGATACGCAGAGAGATCCTGCACTCGTTTTTGGCATCGCTTCACTTCTGAATGATACAGGTTCAGACATGATTGCGCCAATATGGCCTACATTTCTTACGACACAACTTGGACTTACCAAGGGTCATGTGCTGATGGTCGATGGTATTGCTCTAACCGTCACCTCTCTCTCAAAGCTTGGTGCTGGATACGCCTCAGATCGAACCGGTAAGAGAAAAGCATTCATCACACTGGGATACGCACTTTCAATGGTTGCACGCATTGGGTTTATCCTAGCAACCTATGCCTACCAGCTTTTCCAGATAGTCCTATGGAAATCATTAGATCGTCTGGGAAAGATGAGAGGCCCCCCTCGTGATGCTATTGTGGCCGGTCATGTGCAGGAGAAAAAAAGAGGGGCGGCATTTGGTGTGCTAAGGGCGCTCGATACAGCTGGAGCGGCTATTGGTACCATCATTACTTTCTTTCTGTTTGAATTCCTCGGATATACAGGAATAATAATGCTAGCTGTTATACCAACTATTGGGTCCATCATTGTAGTTAGTATTCTTGTAAAAGAAAAACGTGGTAAGGATGTATTCAAGGGAGTCACTTTTCGTGGACTTAATCGAAATCTAAAACTCTTCCTAGTTGCTTCAGTTCTTTTTGCACTCGCTACATTTAGCTATTCATTGTTGATTCTACTTTCAGTCAATTACGGATACACTGTACCACAACAGACCCTACTATACCTGTTATTCACCCTAGTCTACGCTGGTTCTGCATATCCATTTGGCTGGCTGTCTGATAAAGTAGGCAGAAAAGTAGTTATGGTAGCAGCTTTTCTCTTTCTTATCTTGACCTCAGCTTGGATTTTTCTTGTTTTTAGTCCACTAATGATGATCCCTATGTTCATACTCTTTGGTCTGATGAATGGAGCTCTAGATCCTGTCCAGACTAGTTTCGTGGCTGACTTGGTAGAGGAAGAACGCCGAGCTAGTATAATAGGAGCCTTCCAAATGGCAATAGGTTTGAGTGCATTTCCAGCAGGTCTTGTAATCGGTTATCTATTAGATGCATTTACACCTGTGGCTGTATTCCAGTACTCAATCATACTCTCCTTCTTTGCACTTCTAATGCTTGCATTGGTCAGGCCAATAAGGAATGGTGGTGGACCGGGCGAGATTTGAAGATTTATTAACATCTCCGAAAAACAGTATCATAGAGGTGCCATAAGATAATTATAGCCTGCCTTGGAATCATAATCTATCTTTCAAAATATTAGTTAATGATGCCTCTAGACCGACATCTTCAGAAATTCATTGCTTTTTTGAAAACGAGTGATTTACTCATGCCATTATCAGTAAAAATCGATACATCATTCATTGTGCCATTAATCCAATATCATTCAGAACCAAGTAAGGAATTGTTGATTGAAATAACCAAACATGCTGCTGCTATAAAGACACACAACCACGCTGTCAGATTTCAAAACACACGGAAGAGCATCGGATCATTCTGGAAAGAAATCATTACGCAGCTGTCAAAGAATAAGAATTTGATTAATTATGTAAAGGGTGGTCTGACCCATCTACATAATGAAACTAACAGATTCAATGACCTACTTACAGATTTATGGGGTCATTTTCCCAAAGGAACCAATCAAAGAAGTATCCTTTATGCTGTTCTAGGGTATGACATTGGATTTGTTTCTGAAGGTACCGCTATCATAAACTTAAGTCATCCTGAGTATAATAAGAATCCCGATGAGATTCTGTTCAGATCGATGCATGAATTACACCATGTAGTCTATACCGCCTATAACCCGATATTTGATCTTAATCAGGTTCATCGCACGAATCAGTTGTGTGATGTAATCAAGTACTGCACTCACATGGAAGGTCTTGCTATTTATTCCATGCTAGAACCAAGAAGGACTGCTAACGCATTAATGAACCGAGACTATAAGCTGTTTCTTGATAATAGAGCAAGAAAGAAACGAGTATCAGAGTATTTCGATATTTTAACAAAATTGGAAACTCGAGCAGATAGCCCTCTTCACAAGAATGACTGGAAAATACTTGACAGAATGAGTGATAGAGATAGGCTCTGGTATGTTACAGGTGCCCATATGGCTCAAATGATCGAATCTAATCTGGGACATAATCAATTGATTGAAACAATGCGTTTAGGTCCAGATGACTTCTTCAAAACTTATCACGAGTCATTTTAGTTGGGTCAGTAAGAAAATGGTGGACCGGGCGAGATTTGAACTCGCGACCTTCTGAATGCGAATCAGACGATCTACCAGTCTGATCTACCGGCCCATATCCGAAAACCCTCCGACTTAGAAATCTTAAAACCTTGTCTACTAAGATGGAAAAGACCGAGCTAAATTTCAATACCAAATGCCTCAGAGAATCGTTCAATCCTCTGGAACTCTCTGAGGAACTCTCTCCCCTTCTCAGTGAGCATGTAGACTCTGTTTTCGTTATCCGGACTCATCTCCTTAATGAGGTCCTTCTCTATAAGTTCATCAAGATACTGAGTCAATCTATCATGAGAGAGGTTTGCAGCATAGAGTATCTTTGTTGGGCCTGCGCCTTCCTCACCCTCACTCTGTATTGCGCGCATCATATCTGCCAGGATGCGCATCTTTGAGCGATAGGCCCGTTTTCTACTCATGCTTCCTTGCCTGTCCTATAGAGCATGACCAGAAATGACAAGAAACCTAGAAGCTGGGATGCCTGACTCATCAGATACATACTTGGATTAGTCGTCGTCTGAGCCACGAGTATGTGACTGAGTAAGAGGAAGAAGAATCCGACGAGTACATAGAGTGCGTATTTGCTTCTGGTTGAAGAGTAGTTGATGATGGCTTGAATGACAACTCCCACAAGAACTAATATTGCTAGAACTTCCAATGCTGGGTCCACTAGCATAGTGGCTAACAATAGACTCACTCCCGCCATGTTGTCTTTATCTTCAGTTTCGATGTGACGAGATGGTCTGGTTGCGATAAGAAACAGGAGGTATGCCATAATCCTGGATACACCATATGCTATGGTGACAATTGCGATGATTATATTGCTTGAGTCGCCCTCGATTCCAAACCGTACAACGAAGTACCATGTTCCGATGACTCTTCCAAACATTCCAACAGACAGTACAAGGAATCCGGTCGAGAGATCGGATAGTTTCTTCTGCCCAGTCAGATTGTACGCCTTTGTGGCATAGATGGTCACAATCAACGCGATTATTCCACTGATGACTTCGAAAATGAGGTCCAATCTGAGGAATGCAACTAGTTCCGTCTGCATAAGGTGACGCCTACTCAAACCTTGTCAGTTTTGGTCTTATTATCAATGGATGAATCATCTACGGCTTTTGGATGAATCTATGACATATCTCGCTGATAGTTTTACTAGACGAATCATCCTGACCATTCGTTCATCATTTCTTTATATCTAAACGAACCTAGAATATATCAGATGGAAGCAACCGACAACTGCAGAAAGCGGACAGACATGACCGCTATGAGAGGCGGGGCAACATCCCGCCCTTCCATCACCTCCTTTTTCTGCGCCGAGGCGAAGAATGATATTCCAAATAGCCGCATCTAGGACCATAACTTGAGGTTGTTCGAATGCTGGTAGATGTGCACAATCATTTCTCATACTATCAAGAAGACATTGATTCTGCATTGAAGGACATCCATGAAAACGGGGTTCTCATGGTTGCGGTTTCTACAGACTTTTCATCTTATAATGACACAATGGAACTAGCAAAACGTTCAGAACTCATTCTCCCTGCTTTTGGAATTCATCCTATGGTTGCACATGATCATATGGACCATCTCGCCATCATTAGAAGGACTGCGAATGAAGCCTTGATGCTGGGAGAAGTCGGTCTTGACCGAATGTGGACCAAGAACGATTCACATCATACCTATCAGGAAACTCTGCTTGAAACTTTCCTAGAGGTTGCGCAAAAGCATGATATGATTCTGATTCTGCACGTAGCCGGGGCTGAAGGTAAAGCTCTATCCATGTTGGAGAATTTCTCCATCAGAAAAGCAATCATCCATGATTACTATGGCTCAATCGATCTAGTGGAGAAGATAATCGATACAAATCTCTACCTCGCCTTTGATAGAAGTTATCTAAAGTCTTATGAGTCAGAAGTCAAAGGATGGAGAGAACGTCTCCAGATTGTGACCATGGTGCCAGAAGACCTCTTTCTTATTGAAACAGATGGCCCCAATAAACCGCCTCGAAGAATGCCATATGAAGCGCTGCAGATTGTAGCTGAAAGAATAGCTGAGCTGCGTGGAACAACCACAGAAGAGATCGCTGCTGAATCCAGTAGTAACTTTCTCAGACTAATCAAAGACGACACTCGACTATCAAAATACGCCAATATTCTGAAACAGAGCTAAGAAATCTCAAAACAGCCCCTTTTTGGCCTTAAAAATGACGCCCCTTGGAAAGCTTTTTATTAGAACTCCTCGCGGGGGGATGTGCTTTCGTGTTATACGGTGTCAGGCCGGATGCTGTCGGCGAGTGCCAAGCGATGATGGTTGGTGATTTCCGAACACGATGACAAGATGCGGACGTGAGATAGACTGGCACGAGGTGTGTCAGAATCCCCTCAGGTCTAAGAAAGGCTCAACAGTGTGCAGGCATCAATTGGGTAAGCCATCTCTGCTAACCCCGTTACGCCTGTACTTCATCAAGCGATTATAGTTCAAAGTGTGTATACTATTGTACATGGTGACTGACTACTACTCCAGTCATACCTTGCTAAACATGTGCGATATGGACCAACTCTAGTTGATCCTGCTAGAGGACACTGCTATCGGCTTGGGATTAAGACATGCAAGTGGAACGGGCTCGCATCCGAGTCCGTCGCGAACGGCTCAGTAGTGTCGTTAACCTACCCTGTGGAGTTGGACAACGCCGGGAAACTGGCGGTAATCCAGCATAGGAGCATCGTTCTGGAAATGATGTTGCTCTGAAATGGGTGTTCCAGGTATGTGGGACTCACCGCCGCAGGACGGGACGGCACCGGATCATACTTGTAAGTGGGGTAACTGCCCACTTAGGTTATGACCCGAACGGGCGATGTAAGTCGTGGCCCGGAGAAGGGCACTGAGACAAGGGCCCTAGCCCCACGGGGCGCAGCAGTTACGAAACCTCACCAATGCGCGAAAGCGCGAGTGGGCCAAGCCGAGTGATGGGGGATAACTCCATCTGTGGCGGATCCGTAGGGTGGACCGCTAGAAAGGAGAGGGCAAGGCTGGTGCCAGCCGCCGCGGTAAAACCAGCTCTTCGAGTGGTGTCCATAATTATTGAGCTTAAAGCGTTCGTAGCCGGTTTTGTAGGTCCCTGCTTAAATCTGGTCGCTCAACGGTCAGTCTGGTAGGGATACCGCATTACTTGGGGACGGGAGACGGCGACGGTATTCCGTAGGTAAGGGTGAAATCTAATGATCTACGGAGGACCACCAGTGGCGAAGGCGGTCGTCGAGAACGTGCCCGACGGTGAGGGACGAAACCCAGGGGAGCAAATCGGATTAGATACCCGAGTAGTCCTGGGCGTAAACGATGCCCGTTAAGTGTTGCATTGGCCACGAGCCACTGCGGTGCTGTAGCGAAAGCGATAAACGGGCCGCTTGGGAAGTACGGTCGCAAGACTGAAACTTAAAGGAATTGGCGGGGGAGCACCACAAGGGGTGGAGCTTGCGGTTTAATTGGACTCAACGCCGGAAAACTTACCTGCCCAGACAGCCGAATGAGAGCCAGACTGATGATCTTGCTCGACGAGCTGAGAGCTGGTGCATGGCCATCGTAAATTCGTGCCGTGAGGTATCAGCTTAAGTGCTGCAACGAATGAGATCCCTGCCACCTAGTTGCCAGCCGGGGGCTTCGGCCCTGACGGGGCACACTAGGGGGACCGCCAGCGAAAAGCTGGAGGAAGGTGGGGGCCACGGTAGGTCAGTATGCCGCGATATGGGCAGGGCCACACGCGTGCTACAATGGCCGGGACAATGCGTCACAACACCGAAAGGTGAAGTCAATCGCGAAACCCGGTCGTAGTCGGGATCGCGGGTTGGAACTCACCCGCGTGAACCTGGATTTCACATTCATTTCGAATGTGGACAGGAGATCCCTAGTATCCGCGTGTCACTATCGCGCGGAGAATACGTCCCTGCTTCTTGCACACACCGCCCGTCGCTCCATGCGAGCGGATCTGGGGTGAGGTGTCGTCCACTGGGCGATGACGAATCTTGGGTTCGCAAGTAGGGAGAAGTCGTAACTGCGTTACACTTCGTAGCGTGGCGATTAACAAGGTATCCGTAGCGGAAGCTGCGGATGGATCACCTCCTACGTTTTTCATCATCTCAGATGATGAAGACAGCTTGCTCTGTCTTCGGACAGAGAGAGGTGCAGGCTAATGGGCGGGGTTGGCTAACGGGACCTTTCCCTAGCCTTGCATTGTTGAGCCACCCTTTCATTTTTCACCCATCTTCTCATTCTAGTGGACTCTCTCTTTGCTATCTAGGTGGCAGTCCCTTCTTGATTCTCTTCAGTTTGAACCTCAGGTCCTCCAGCATCTCTTTGTGGTCGATGATACGCTCCTCAGGTTCCCCATCATCGTCAAAGTATGACTCGAGGAACTCCTCAGTTTCAGCGACAAAGCCCTCCACGATGTCATCTATGTCCCACTCTCCCTCAGGAGGGATGATGGCACCAGAGCTCACCCTCTCACCAGTGATTGATGAGTAGACTCTTATCCGTATGCCTCCAATATCATCGGTGAGGACGATATGATGTTGTTCTGAGTCTAGTTTAAGGTATGTTCCCGGGTCGAC
>JAEORX010000017.1 GCA_016840685.1 Candidatus Thorarchaeota archaeon | reverse complement strand
TAAAAGAATCATCAAACCTGCAAGTGTATAGAGACTTCTAAGCCACGCTATTGGATCAAAAGTGATTGCAGGATATGACACAATCAAGATTATGATTATCCCAAAAAGACTTAGGAGCGCTCCAGACTTCTGAACTTTCCACGAGATGAACCCGCACGCATCAAATGAAAGCGCCACCATTACAATGATCACAATCGCAAGCAGTATCTCTATTACCCCTTCCAACGTCCCTGGTCCAGGACCAAGCAGGCCAGCATAGATTCGTTCAAGTGCATATACAAGAAGTACAAGTCCACCCAAGACAGTGTAACCTTGTGCAGCACCTTCAGCTTTGCAACCCATCTCTTTATGTCCTCCGTGAGAACCTCTAAGGTGTCTCGAGGAGATGCTAGTATATAACTATCCCGTGTCAGACCCAGATAATACATACACCTGTATTGCTCGGAGGCCATGAGTGTATGATATTTAGACGCTATTCCGAGAGGTGGCAGAAACGAGATATTCTAGTTATGATGGGAATAAGAACGAAGAACGACCTGTGAGACTTGATAGGACAGAGGGACATATAATCATTGAAGGTCGTGCATACCCTGCTCGAGAAATAGTCGAGGCACTTGCGCAGAGTGGATACTCTGAAATGAGATCTGTTGGCGATTCGCTTATACTGGGTAACAGAAGAATTACGCCAATTTTCAAATCACGCCAAGACAGAGCCATGGCCTCCCTATGCCATGGCAGTCTGGCATATTGCTGTCCATTATCAAAGAGATGTGCCGAACGAGATAGAGCACTGGAAATCCTCGGACTGACACTGGATGAATATGAGCAACTAAAGAGCGACGCCCATGTCAGGTTTATTGAAACAGCAAGGGGACTCTCGAATTTAGACCCAAGTTGGCAGAAACAGGCTCCAAGTGAAAGACAGGCAAATCGTCCTGCAACCGACCCAGGTTATGGTTCTGACAATTACCGACAAGACTTCGAGTCGCTTGACCATGCAATGCAATCGATTACTTCTCAATATAATGACAGATCCGGTCCTTGGCATGATGAGAGAACTGAGTCAATACGACCATCTGAAACACATTGCTATCAGGGAGATAGTCGCATCCATGACAAGGAGGACTGCAGAGTCTGCAACACTCAACTAGATGAATCAATTGACGGCATTGGTACATTGTTCTCTCAAGGAGAGCTCAGTCCATTCATCGACAATTCTCGAGAGGATGATGAGGGATATAGATTCTGCTTCTCTTGTGGACGAAGCATTCGTGCTGGAAACCGAGTTTGTCCCTATTGTAGTGCAAGACAATGAAGACTAATAATTCCCAATAGCACTCTCACGTCTTCTCGAATAGTCAGACGGATAATGAAAGGTACTAACAATTCTGTTGATACCCACATCCTTCCCAAGAGCTTTCAGCTCTTGAAGCTGCTCTATGGTTGTAACACCCCAGCGGAAGAGGGATGCTCGCCCTCCACGCCGAGTGAACTCATTGACAAAGTAGAGCGATTCGACGAGTTCACTATACTCAGAACTTCCCTTAGACGGAAGAATCGGGGACCATGGATACAGGTTAATGAGCACGTTCTTCGTGATCTCACCAATTCTAGCATAGTCGTAACCGTACTCATTCCGGGCGCCTTCAGCGAAACCGGTTTCTGGATCGAGTAATACTTCAACTGAGAGCTTCAATGGATGTTCTCTGCCAGTAATTTCATCCGACTTGATTGCAGCATCTTGAAGGTATTGGAGACCCTCATGCACTTTGTCACTCCTAAACTGATGCCATTTCTCATGATACTCTTCATTCTCTTGAAGCAAAGCATAGCTAAGGCGCCCCGGTTCTTGGTTGATAAGTGGTGCAAACTCTTTCCTGCAGCGCTCACAAAAGCAGAAGTGATCACGAATAAACCCAGTTCCAAAAAGAAGGATCTCATTGATTGGATAGGACCCAATCTCCTTCACAATCTCTGCTCCATATTGCCAGAACTCCTCGCGATTCGGGCATATTTGATGCTCCATCTTGACAGCCTTGTCATTCATAGTCTGGTACTTGGGATCACGAGCAAACCATCCGTCCGTGTAGAAGTCCATCCCAACAACACCATGGATACTAAGTGCATCATTGAGCTGAACCCACTCAGCGAAGAAATCGGTGTGCTCTTCTCTGACAGGAGCTGTCTTACTGGGATAGAGTGCATAGCCATCAGGACCTTTCCCCACGATTCCGACGTCTTCCATATAGGAAGCATATGTAGAAATGAATTCTTTCGCAGATGTTTCTATATCTTCAGGTTTGAACATTATCAGCATTTTCTGCATGAAGAACTCGCGATAATTTATTTTCATTATCTGTGTACCCCGTCGAACTCGGTGTGAGGAGGGCTCTCGGTCGTCTTGCGTGTATCATGTCACCGCTATAAGAATTTCTTATTCAGACCCTTTTTTGTATCTTGTGTCAGAAGAACTGGTCAAGGGTGGTGAATCCAAGAAACTCATCAAAGTCAAGACCAACTGAATCGAGAACCTGTTCAAACACGCTCTTCAAAATATCAATGTATGCGTCCTTATCAATCCAGTAGCTCACACCCTTGGCTAGCTCAACTGGCAAGACGGTCTCTTGACCTTTGGTCTTAATATATGCCACAATGGTACCAGGAAGTGCTTTTGTCGGGTCCTGAGTCTTCTCAACAAGCATCCTAGCGGCTCTAACATGAGGTATGTCTGTATCATATGAGTGAAGGGGTTTTGTCATCTGAATTCTGAATGCCAACTCTTCAGGGTTGTAAGGTTTAGCTTTTCCTTCCAACCTGTCGATGACTGTGTTGACTATCTCACGTATCTCCTCTTTTGCGATCTCGAATCCCTCAGGGTCATTAACCCTACTCAGTACATCCAGCATATTTCGGAACGCTTCCTGAGCAAAATCAGGTGTGTTACGCTTCTTTCCTGTGAGTCCTTTGACTTCTACTCCACCATCCTTGTAGACACCTATGTAGTTCTTCTTACGGTCAGACAAGGCTACATACTTGTAGGTCTTCTCAACCTCAAGATCGATTCCGAGTTCTGTTCTGGACCAGCGGACAAGTTGTTCCTGTTGTTCCTCCGAAGGATTGTCAAGAAACACCGAGTCTGTGTCCCCATACAAAACACGAATGCCCATTGATTCAGCTTTTGCCTTGGTCCTGATGATTGCATCTCTACCATACGCTGTCACACTCTCAGCTGCAGGCATACAGAAGAGCTCAAAGTGTTGTGCCCCGGTCACACCATATGATGCATTGACGAATACCTTGAGGGCTTTCTCCACAACCGAGTACCAGTTTCGAGTGTTCTGATCAAGTTTCTTATCCTTGCTCTTTGGTTTGAACCATTTCACTCGTGTGTCTCTGAAGAAACCAATCGTTTCGCTAATCATGCCACGCTTCAATGTGCATGTCCAATGGTCTGTTTCAGGTACTTGGTTGTCTTTTCCAGTCTGACAAACCTCGTGAGGACAATCCACGGTTTCATAGCTTATATTATGGGTTTTCATGATGGTTGGATATAGACTTGCAAAGTCAAGTACTGTAGCGTTGAAGTGAACACCCGCAACAGGCTCAATCACTATCGCGCCTTTGAATGCCTTCCCACCGATAACAGCCTCAGTCTGTGCGTCAGCTTGCTTCATGCTGTCAATGTCTACGCGCCTTGGAATCAGAAAGTTCCGAGACCTATGCTCCTGCCTAAACACAGATTGAATCCATGATGAGATATAGAATCTTGTTACATCACCCATGGACATTCGAGAGATACGCATCAACAAAACAATTAGACGTAGGAGTAGATTATCCTCATATTGTGTGAATTGTAGGACTATGTTTGCATCTAGCCAGCAGTAGTGAGCAAGCTCATAATATGGTAACTCAGAGATGTTGTCACTCAGTTCAAGTTTTCCAATTCCTAGTAAACCCTGTGCAATTGTCTCAAGATTCTCTCGCTGGTATGCCCCAGAGAGTGCATATATCTTGATTGAGGGGTTGGTAAAGAACTTGTAGAAGTCCACATGGACTCCACGGTTAAGGATTGCACGTTCTCTTCGTGGGTCTTGATTCCCTCTGAGTTTTATAGGACAGTATTTGTCCATGTCTATCTTCAAACGTTTTGCACGGTTGTGTAGATATTTCAAGTCGAAGGTATCACCAACAAAAGTAAGGACAATAGGATACTGATCCATTATCCTGAATGCTTCCACAAGCATCTCAGCCTCATCTTCAAAGTATTCCATCTCAAGTTCTTTCGGAAAGTCTTTCCCTTTTTTCCCCTCAGGATGTCCCTTACGCTTCAAAACAAAGCACTTGTTGTACCCCTCGTTATCTGACAGACCAATTGCTGTTACCTGATAGTCTGCATTGCGAGGGTCTGGAACTCTGTTCACCACAGGACTATAGACCTCAATATCAACAGCCAAGCGTCTGATATCAGGAACCTCTGTGAAAAACATTGGAGAATACTCTTTGATAATAGACTCGAAACCTTCCTTATCCTGAATAGTATGCTTGAATTCATCAAGTGTCTTTACATCCACGTCTGGTGGACACGCTATAAGATTTCCATCTTCAATCTTGTACATAAGACCTGGAACTAGCTTGCTGTCATAGGTATAGCACAGCTGATAGCGTATTGCAGCCTCCCAAGCGTGGCTGATGTTGTTCTTGTCTACCAGTACATTCCTGATAGATGTGGCTGATCCTCCGATTGCGAGGGGGTTATCACCTATGACCTTCGTCATCTTAACTGGCTCGTCCTTCAGGAGATCATGCAGCTCAACAGTTTCAGCCCGAAGGAATCCTGCACTTTTTCTCGCTGAAGATTCAACAGCCTGGGGAGGCCAGTCCGTATAGCAATAGGGTTTGTGACCCGTGTTGTCGAACCAGAAATATACTCTCTTAGTACTGGGATTATAAAGCCGGGCGAGAGCCTTATTGTGAGCTCCTGAGTAGTCAATTGACAAGAGGAAAGATGGAGAGAGATTGTCTGGGGTTTCGGCCTCTCCGACCGAGACCTCTATGGGAGTGTCCTCCTCATCGTCGATGTCAGTGTCGGTTGTATCATTATCCTCATTGGGGGAGGTAGGATTACCTCTTCTCGAGGGATTGCCAACGCTGTTAGATGACAATTCATCTGATTCGCGTTCCTCTGAGGGTGGTTCAACGTGTATGAAATAATCCTCGAGAGAGGGTTGGTCATCACTTTCTGAACGCTCATCCTTGGACAATGTACTTCACAGCTTAGATGGGTGAACTACCCCTGATAAGCACTTCCTATTATGGCCATCCATGCGAGTCCTTCATTAACCTGTTCCACATTCAGAAGGGATATGGTGCGCTCAATTCAGACAAAAATAAAGAGAATAATCTTTGCCAGGATGGAACCTGGTGAGGATGTGCTGGAAACAATTGAGAAGGTTGCTAAGGAACATGGTGTTCGTTCAGGCCAGCTGAGTCTGATAGGAGCTGTTTCGAAGGCTAAGCTCGGTTATTTCCATAGGAAAACAGGTCAATATAGAAGCTTCACAGTTGACGAAGATGTCGAAGTGGTGTCCTGCATTGGTAATATCTCCACTCATGAAGATAACCTGGTTGTCCATGCCCATATGATTGTGGCAGATGAAACCGGGAAGTGCTGGGGAGGACACCTTCAGGTTGGTTGTGAGGTCTCCGTTACAATTGAACTAGTATTCATCGAAACAGAGATTGAACTAATCAGGAAACGAGAGGATATTACCGGTCTAAATCTTCTCCACATCGATTAGACTGCCTTACGAATCCTTTCTGCCATCTCATCAAGTTCTTCCCTCGGAGCCATCGAGTCCCGATAATCTGGAGGAAACTTGAATCCAAATGATGATTCCTTATTTCGCGGAATCGCATGGAAGTGTAGATGAGGAACATCCTGTCCAGCTCCAGCACCATTTGCTGCAATGTTCAGGACTCCCTCCGCACCTGTAGCATTTCGTACTTGCCTTGTTAGATCCCTTAGTCTCTTCGCAAGATGTGCAACAATATCAGCATCTACATCAAACATGTTCTCGTAGTGTTTCCTCGGGATTAGTAGGCAATGACCTGCTGCGATTGGAAACACATCCATGAAAGCCAGACAGTGTTCATCCTCAAAAATCACAGATGAGGGAATCTCACCTCTGATAATCTTGCAGAAAATACAGTTCTCCTCGCTCATATTTTCCATCTTACATAGCATTGAGATAAAATGTTCGAATGTGTGAGCACGTCTACGGAAGTACTATTAACGCATCCGTCGTGAGTGGGTATCAAACGGTTGTCATTGGTGTATCCATTTGAGCGGAAGGAGAAAGAAGATCCTCTTCGATCAGACCCAAAATGAACGAGGTAGATTGGAGAGTACATATTCTGAGCTTGGACAAATGCTCCGGGATAATGAGTACGATGTGGAAGCATACACAGAGTTCATGATTCTGGCAAAGAATCTCAAAGACGCTGATGTCATAGTCTTTGGTTGTCCAAACAGCTCCAAAGTTAGGCCAGCGGAGATAGAAGTCCTGCAAAAATATGTTAAGAATGGAGGAGGACTGATGCTTCTCTCACTCTCAGGTGGCGATCGAGGACTCATGAATAACATGTCAAAGATTGCTGGTGAGTTTGGAATTACATTTGAGAACACTGCGGTGAAGGATGAACGTAGTAATGCAGGCCTACCAACAATGCCAATCATAACCGATATTGTAGCGCATCCTGTAACAGAGGATGTTTCAGACCTTCTAATTCCTTCGGCCTGCAGCCTTAGAGTTACAGGGAAAGCCATGGCTCTTGCAGTGACCTCGGAAACAGCAGAACCAAGTAAAGCGGCAGTCATTGCGATTGCAGAGCCTGAAAAAGGACGGGCGATGTGTATTGGTAGCTATGAGATCTTCAGAAAAGGTGGGGGACTAAAACACAAAGGTAATGCAAAATTCGCATTGAATGCATTCAAATGGTTGATTGGAGAGATGCAGATGGCTAAGCCTAGTGCAGTCGCAAAGCGACAGGAGAAAGATGAGAGGAGAGAGGGTGAGGACATCTCTGTCGAGGATGCCCTTGCAACTGCAGAATTTGAGAAAACATTGAAGCGACTGGTCAATGCAGTATTTGACCTACAGAAAGATATCTCCAAAGTTAAAGAACAGGTGTCCAATGTTGACAACAACATCGAGATGTTACGAAACCAGTTCCAAGACTTCGCAGAGAAGACGCAGCAGCAATTGGGTGTCATGATCCCAGCAAAGCAGTTTAAGACAGCTGACGAGAGCAAGAGTGCAACAATTGAATCGGATCTCAAAGCACTCAAGAAAGAGATGAAGTCAGTAGAGGAACTTCGAAAACACATCGAATCAAGACACAGCTCTGGTGCGATGCCAGAAGAGGCTTATACTGAGCAGGTGGCCAAGCTGGATGCTCAGATAAAGAGTCTCAAGAAGAAAATTGACAAAAAGGAAGGAGAGCTTGCAGAACTAATAGAATCATCATGATTCTGAAAAATGCGAGGTAATTGAAGAGAATCGAAATCTAAGATTCTGTAGGATATATTTGAAGGACAGGTTGAACTCGTTATAGACAATCCCAAAATGCTCATGAAGTATGTACGAAAGTAACACTAGAACGAGAAAACCAAGATAGATGTAGCGATTTGGAATGAGAATTACTAGTGTGATTAATAGTGGATTCAAGACCATTGGAAAAGATGCTCGAAGTTTCTTTGTGCCATGCGCAATCATTCTTTCACTATTCACAATGGAAAAGAATGGAATGAGTGCCATACAGTAGTACTTGTAGATTCCTCGTGGTGAGAAGATATGGACAGCGAGTAATAGGAGAAGAGAGAGAAACAGGATTCGACGCCAATAGTCTCGAAGGTTACGGTCATCCTTGACCTCAGAGAGCATTGGAATAAATATTACAACCATACTGATGAGAAGAAGTATAGAGTATGCTGTAGCCAGATTGAAGAACTGAATTATTGGCGTAGGTGTATGTATCACTATGAAGGGTACTGCAAAAGTGACTGGAAAATTGGACTCAGGCAACGTCGTTAAGTCGCGAAGAAGAGTCATCCCTGGTTTCACCAGGAGATAGTAGACATAGTTCTCTATGTCAAAGATGTATGGAACAGATATGATGGCGACGTACACAACCACAATGAGTCCAACCTTAAAGAAACCTCGAAGATCCAGATTATCTCCAACAACAAGCTCGTATTCTTCTGATGTTTCAGATGCTGTGTCAGCCAGCTCTTTTGAGGGAGGCATTCTCAAGAGGTAGGCAACGAGTGGGAGGGCCATGAAGACTGCAGTTTGCTTGAACAGCACAGCTGTCACCATCGCAAGAGTTCCCACAGTGCGATGTCGTTTCATCATTAGGTAAAAGGACAGCAGCATGAAGAAAACGAATGGAGCAGGGTTCAACCATTCATAGACTGTATGATATAGAACTAGCGGGTTGAGCAGATAGGATGCCACTGCAATCTCCCCGACCCTTTTGTTCTGCGAAAGATATTTCGCTATTCCATAGACCGGTACTGCTGTGAAGTAACCAAACAGGCATAGCAAGATTGCGATACCAAATTGACCAAATGGTAGAGAATTTCCCAAGGCACACAGATACAGATACAGAGGCGGGAAGAAGTAGGGTACGTACTGATCGGGTGCCACATTGTTGAACGCATCTGTATAAGGACTGTATCCCTCCAGGAAACGATTGCCCCATGTTAGATAGTAATAGGAATAGTCAGACCAGCCTTCGAATTCGACAGGCACGGTAAAGCCGAAGATTGGGATATACCCAGAACCATTCCAATTGGTTCCTAATAGGAAGTCAGACATAGCCTGATTGAATACTAGTACCCACACAACCGCAGCAACACTCACTATAGTGACCAGAATCAGGTTCGAACGAATCACCGTCTTGAAGCGGGAGAGCAATGACCGACTCGTTTGAGTCGTCAATACAACATCACTACTGACCATTGCCTACGTTTCCCCCATAATCAGAAGGGACTGTTCGTCATCCTGCTGCAATGCCGCACCCCTGTCAAACGAGTGAATGATGATTAGTACGAGATGAATCACAACTGTTGAGAGGACTATGCCTCCGAAAAGGAAGAGCGTTGCGTTGGCAAGGAGATTCCAGACGGAAAGTCCAATCAGAAGGCCCGCAAGAAGCATCACATTGGTCAGGACCCTTGTCATGTTACTCTGTCTCAGTAGGAGAGACCCAGCCCATATCGAAATGAATACGCTGGAGAAGACAAGTAGCTGTCTTTCAATCTGTTGGGTAACTAACCAGCTCAAGAAATAGGTCCTGAATGCGAATATCCATATTATTGCCGCAATCATGTATGAGAAATCGCGAAGACATCTGTTGAGGTATCTCGATCGCATCTCACCAGACAGAGCCATACTAACAGCTAAGGACAGGAGCTCGAAACCCACTACAAATGCTGCACTGAAAATAAGAATGACTTCCAATCCCGTGACAATGTCAACTCCAATGGCCATCTGAGTTGTTTGCCAACCAAAGAGGAGGAAGGAGAGTCCTAGTCCAAGAAGAGCTATTTGTGTCACTGTGTTTACAATTTGCCGCTTCCTGGATATGTCCATCAAGTGTTCTTTCACAGTCAAGGGCTTTTGGGAGATCCCAGTCCGTTCTGTGATCTTCTGTTTCAAGAACCTAAATGGCGTTTTCAAAAGGTGATAAAGTCTGTCTAGTGCAGGAGCGAGTAGATATCCGACAAGGGTGAGGATTACGAATATGAGGTAGATGTTTCGGTCAGGGATTAGAATCAGAAGAGAGAGAGTAATTGGTAGCCATATCATTGATGCAGAGAACGGAACATGCTCTCCTGTGCCACGGATCATTCTGGCAGAAGAGAATATCGAGAAGAATGGTACGAACACTACAAAATAGTACTTGAACACTCCTCTTGGACCTACAATGTTCACAATAAATAGCATCATCATCGCCATGAACAGAATACGACGCAGGTAGAGGTGCTCCTCACCAATGAACCTGTCCTTGAGCACCATCAACCCAGTACAGACAATTACTCCAAAACTAAGAGGACCACCCGATAGCATGAGCGTGTCTAGGTTCTGTGCAACTCCAGGCAACCCAGCTATTATAGCTAGGACCTGTATTCTCATTGGCATGTTGTAGGGTGGAGGATCAACGAAATTTCCTTCAAAGGAGTATGAGCCAAGAGCAAGCCGCCAATAGTCTAGGAAATGAGGTTGAGCGATCAGATAAGGAAGCATGACTGCTCCAACAAAAATCAGAACCAGCAACACACTGACCATGAAATTCCGGAGGTCAAAATAATCAATGAATGGCTGCAAAGTAGATCGCATGCGGGCGTAGCGAGTACTCTCCTCTTTGTTGCCCTGTGATGTTTCAGTTCCTTCTGGTTCCTCATCAGGATTCTTTTTCCTCTCTCTGGGTCGCACAAGCAGGTATACTACAAGTGGTATTCCAAGAAACCATGCAGTCTGTTTGAACAGAGCCGCGGATACAATCAGAAGAGTCCCTGTGAGTCGTTTTCCTCTAATCAACATATAGAACCCGAGAAAGAAGAAGAAGACAAAGGGGGCGGGATTGAACCATAAGAAGTCTGTGTGATAAAGCATCAATGGGTTCAACAGATATGTCAACGCAGCCACCTCACCAACCCGTCTGTTTGAGGACAGCTCGCTCGCAATTCCATAGACCGGGAGTGCAGTGAGATAACCGAAAGCAGCAATTAGTAGTCCAATGCCCCAGTTTTTCCAGCCCATGAGATTTCCGAGAGCGATACCGACTCCATAGAGGTAGCTGGTGAAGGGCGGGAACATATGTGCACCATTTTCGTTTGTGAAACCATTGAGCTCCAAGATTCCGTACTCAGGGGAATAGGGCAACACTCCATAGAGTGTGTTGTATCCCCAATGGACATAGTAGAAGGAATAGTCACTGTACCCTTCAACTTGGTATGGAATTGTAAAGCCAAATAACTCCACAGTTCCGGGATCTGGAATGGGACCCAACCATGCAGTCCGGTAGGCCCAGATATTAGTGTTGACATAATCTATGACGGCAAAGTGGAATACTATCGACCAGACAATGAAACCAATAACGAGCACAGATAGGAGGTAGCGGTAGTCAACCAGAAATCTTGCAGCTTTGCATCCCATCCGAAGAAGCCATCTATCAACTCTATTGATTACGAGTTGAGTGCTACGTGGATTGTCTTCAGATGCATGCATAGTTCCTTCGATGTCAGTTCACTGATTAATATATGTTCCAACGTGTGACACAGGTCACATCTCGAGGGTTGCATTGCTGGAGGTGCCAGTTTTCGACACATCGATAACAGGAATTCCCTCCCAGCCTTGAACATCAGTATGCGTTATCAAAAGAATCTGTTCGAAGCTTTGGTCGTTGACCAAGTTCCTCACGACTGCCTCACGTCTAGCTCTATCCAGACCCCCGAGAGGTTCATCAAGAAGGACGGAGCGCACACGAGGAGTCACAATTGGACTGTCCTTTAGTGGACGAATACTACTCATCGTACGACTGATACCCATCCGCAATCCCAAACTGATGGCAGTCCTGTCACCAAAGCTCAACTGAGATGTCTTCTTCCAAGCCTGATCACGTTCGTCCCAGATTCGGAGTATTAGTCCTGGACCCGAACGACCCTTTGCGGGTGTTGGCTCTAGGTCGATTGCTGTGTATTGACCATTGGTGAATGATCGCACATATGGGTTGGTCGCTCCTCTTATGATACCAAGTAATCGCTTCTGAAACACATAGTCCGTGACAAATCCACTTACGAGTTTTCTTCGAACATATTTTGTGTGTTCATTCATTTTCTCAAGCTCTGCAATTTCAAGTCCAATCCGCTCCATGTCCAATTTTTTACTCTGAAGCACTGAGATTGTGTCCTTCTCTCTCTGAATGTTTTCCTCTGTATCAGATGTTTCGTTACGAAGCGCCTTCAAGGCTTCTTCAAGACGTATCACTTTCTTTTGAAGTTCTAGAAGGTTCTCCACATTGAGTTTCTTGAGGATGGCGTCCAAGCTACGGATATTGTTCTCCTTCAGAAGGGTGGAGAGTTCTTGTTCAGCATACGTAACCTTCTCTCGGGTCTGGTCAATCTTCTTCTGCCCCTGACTTACTCTTTTAACTGCATCCTCGCTCTTAGACATCCTATTGAGCTGATCATCATAATCATCAGAAGTTGCCATGAGTTGTCTTTTCTCACCCTCTAATGCGCCTTTTTTGGCTTCTCCATCATTGATGGTTGCATTGTAATCAGCCACAAGTCGGTCTCGGTCTGCTGCGGTCAGGGGTTTGCCACATGTCGGACATTCGATGACTTCATCAACACCTGCATTAGTTAGAGTCTGTATCTTGTCATCTAAGTCCCGATTTGTTCCAATAATCAGTCCAATTTCCTGATCAAGGACTTGAACCCTCCCCTTGATTCCTCTTCGCTCGCTCTCTATTCGTTTTCTGCCCTTCTCAAGAGCATCCAAGCGAGCATTCAATATCTTTGCACTAGCTTCTACAACCCCAGCTTGTGAGAGATCAGCCTCCAGACCCTCACTCTTGACTTCAAGCTCACGCTTGAGGGATTCGATATTATCTTTGGCTTGATGGATTTTTCTAAGGACTTCAGCATCTGGGAGGTCCTGAAGCATTTTTTCAGTGGAACGTATCTCCTTTCTCTTTGTAGTTAATCCAGACTCAAATCGGTTTATCCGATCTTGACACTCTTCAATCTGTTTCTCAATCTGCGCTGGTCGAGTGTAGTCAGACTCTAGGGATTTCACCCTAGATTCAATATCCTTCTCCAAACTCTCTAGGTGACTAGCCATCTGATGAAGAAGATCAATATCATAGACCTTCACAAGAAGATCTCTCAGTACCGAGGGCGTGGCATTTGCTATGACTGCAACCTCTCCTTGACGGACAAGCAGAGTGCTTAATGCCTGTTTAAGCTCAAGGCTCAGGATTTCGTCTAATTTAGTACTGACAGACTTACTCTTGTCAGCAATTCGTTTCCACGAGCCTTCACGATTTGCGAATAAAACCACAGCCATCCCATTGGCTGGGTCATAGGAACGATCTATCTTGTATTGAGTGCCTGCAACCTGAAAGGTAAGAATCACCTGACAAGATGTGGATCTGAAATTGATGAGCTCGTCATTAGTAAGGTCGACTGCCTCTGCACCCCAGAGACCCCAAAGAATAGCCTCGAAAAGAGAGGATTTCCCAGTTGAATTTGGACCCCTTATCAGAACAAGTCCATCCGGTAGCTCAGCATCCCCCTCCGGTAACATGAGGTTGCCAAAGGGTTTGAAGCTACGGAGTTTCAGTTGGAGGATTTTCACTGTTCATCCTCCATGATTGAGTCTATGTTTAATCGACCCTCTTTCTTTCCTACAGCATGTTCAAGAGACCGTACAGCAATTTTGGTCAGAATATCCGTGTCTAGGCTCTTGTCAATCTCTAGTGTTTCTAGATAGGCATGAAAGTCTTCCTCAGGGTCTTGAATGAGGTACTCTGACTCTATCTCAGGATATGAGGCTGCAGCAAACTCTTCATCAATAGATTGACGAACAAGCCAGACAAACTGTGTAACGTTGTATTCGGAGTCTTTCCCGAGAACCTTCATCCTTAGAGACTCAAGAGCCATTCCAAGATCAAACGAACTCACCCGTGTTGCCTTGCCTTCGAACACAAGGCGAATTCGCGCTGCGGTCTTTGGATCCCAGGATGTTCTTACTCCTTTTTTGTCAAACAGGACGAAGACCCTGTCTGAGATTGATTCAACTGTATCATCGACTGCTATGGTCACCTTCTCATTGATGAAGGACCGGTCATATTCAAGAATGTGTGGTGTGACCACTGGTTCTGACCCGGTCTCAATGTCTATGACGAGGAACCCTTTCTCATGACGGCCCTCATCAAATCTCCATCTCTCAGGAGCTCCTGCGTACCATGCTCGTTTAGAATGCATATGCTGATGATGGTCATGCCCAAGCGCAATGTAGTCATAGTCCATTGAAAAGATACTCTTGTAGAGTGTCTGGTCAATCTCCATCCCATGAGCAACTGCTATTGATGGTCTTGACCGAACACGGGTCTGATGTGTGGTAATCCAATCATCGAAGCTTGTTATCATATCTGCTGACTTTAACACAGCATAGTCCATGAAGGGAAAACAATAGACATCCAACTGCTCATAGGAGCGGACAAGTGGTTCCCCATCTCTGACAGCTTGCTTCAGATCTTGCTGTGTTGCAACATCGAGTCCCGGGACTGCCAACTTCAGACTATCAAGGAGCGAAACCTCTAGTAATCTGTAGAGACCATGGTTACCCTCGATTACTAAGACAGGGATTCCAGTCCTCTCAATGAAGTCCTGAAGAACAGTGATGGCGGTCTCTTGAGCAACAACTGGAGGCTGTGAGGGATTTCCTTCCCAAGGAGAGTTGTATAGGTCACCTGAGTGAACAACCAAGTCCGCAGGGGGATTTAGCTCTGCAATCTCTTTGAAGATCTCTCGGAACCGCTCATAGAAATCGTTCTCAAGAAGTTGAGACCGCATCTCCTCTCCCCAGACATTCGGGCGGACACCATCCCTTGGTCTTGTGCCAAGATGGGTATCAGAAAGGTGAGCGATTCTTACCATAGTCTGTTCTTCCTCAGAGAATGTGTTCCTCTTTTTTCTTGGAGCCTTTGTCCTTGTATCTGTCACGGTCCCTACTAAATATATCATCGAATAGAGGAATCCTCACAGGCAATGGCAGTTCTCTATAGGACTGAGTCACAATTGCTTCTCCTCGAGACATCACACGAAACTCGTTCTCAAAACCGAAGATATTCACACTAGCATTTTCAATGCAGGATCTAATCTCCCGCTCATTTCCGAGTCTGAGGTTGATCTCGGTGTTCATTTGACTGAGGATGACATTATCAAGCACACTGACTTGTTGACTAACGACGAGTAAGCCAATATTGAATTTCCGACCTTGTCGTGAGATGTCCTTGAAGACTGATTGACCTCGCATCAGTTCTGGATTGAGAATAGATGGAGCCTCCTCAACAGTCACCTGAATCACTGGTAACTTTCGTGGGTCCTGAACAGGAGTGTCATCCTTCACGCCTCCAAGACCATAGAAGCTTCGGGCTTTCATCCTGACATTTTCAAAGAAGGGGTTTGGCAGACGCATTTGACCCTGATTCTCAAAATCACCCAGATTGCCGCTACTCTTGAGAGCTCGCCTCATATCGGACAATGTTCGTGTTACAATTGTAGTTAGGAGAAACTGCTCCATATCACTCATCAAGCTTGTATTGACAACAAGAATTCTTCCAGTTTCCATGGCAAAGAAGATATCACTCAAGATAGAGGTCCCTTTTTCGACGAAGATTGGCGACCTGTCAAGAAAGCTAAGCCTTCGTTTTACAGCTCTCAGAGTACCTGCTGGTACTCCAGCCTCATCCTCCTCCATGTTGATGATTGTTTCTATCCAATTCTCTTTGTTTGAGAAATACTGTGCATCAATGAAGGATGACATCTCTGGGGTGAAGTCCCTTATTGAGTACAGGTCTCTCGGCTGGATCTCAGACCAGAGAATTCGAATCTCACGAGCATAGGCCCGAATCTCCCTTGTTGTTGCCCGTTTATGAGTTGTTAGATAGTAGAAATCACCGATGACCTCAGACCTAGTGGCAGGGCTCATCTCCTCAACCACATGGCGAATACCATACTTGTCAACTCCATTAGCAAATTCATCGTGAGGATCAATGCAGAATGCAGAAATTCGTTGCAACCCCTGTTTAGGGTTTCTGAATGCATTCAGATTATTGTCAATGACTGACTTAATCAGCACCATCATTAGATTGCTTTTTCCTGCGCCAGTGGACCCAAAGATTCCGACATGCATAGGCAGATATTCCGCTGGAATCTTGATTGGAACATCTAGTGTGTTTTCTCCGATCTGGAGGTCCCCCACATAGACTTCGCCATCAGTCTGGCTCTCCAAGACGGTTCTGACAAACTCATCAGATGTACCAGGTTTAGGACGGTACACCGATGCTAGATGGTCAGGGAGTCGTCTTGGAGAATGAAAGACCCACTTCCCATCCTTCTCTTCTGCATAACCGAGCATTCGACCACCAACAGAGAGAAGCATATTCCGTTCGATTCCTGAGAGGTAGGCATCTCCCTCAACCATGAGAGTCCCAGCCACCCTAGAGAGATCATCAACTTGTCTGAGATAGTTCTCCAGACCGAGTACTCTGAAGAAGAATACTCTTTCATGACCATCACGATGTGAATAAATCATGAATATCTCTCCAACACTGATGTCACGGTTGTTTCCCATTATCCCAAGTGAGGTCTGGTCTCCCACACCCACCTTTCCATAAAGCTCTCCAAGTTTGTCTCTATCTAAACTCATAATCTATTCCTCACCCTACAAATCATAGTCTGCACGGAGGGGCTGTGCATCTCGTCGTTCCAGATTCATCTCGGACCTAACATCCATGCATACTTCCTTTGCAAGTCTTAGGTCTTCATAGCTCAATTTACAGGACTCATGAGCCAAGGCAAGTGCTACAGGGTATCCATACCACCTTGCGTCTCTTGACATGAACTCAAGCTCGGCAAAGAGCGCCTTCTCATTAGCACGGGTTGCCCCAGGGTCACCAGGGACAAATATGTTCTCAAGCCACCAAACCCTATCAAAATCAATCCTAGAAGGTCTGTTGTCACGCGAGAAACTGTACAAGTAGGGAACAGCCAACATAGGAGGTATGTAGGTCCTGTCATCGTATATGTGAAGACCTCCCTCAGGGTCCTCGCTGCTTGGGAGATGACAGAACCATTTTGCATTATCTCCAAATACATCCCTCGCCATCCCAGCAATACGATGTGCGAAGGGGATTGTATGATTCTTGCTTACTGCACACAAGATTGTTTTCTTTCTTCGCGCTAGAGTACATAGGTCTCTCAACAGGAATCCACTTGGCATAGAGGGATAGTGCCGAACGAAGTGCATGAAGACTGATAGCGCACCATCCAAGAGGAGGTACTTTGGTTGAATGTCACTCATCAACACCTTTCGTGCAGCAGCATACTCACTGGTCTTTCGAATCTCTTCATGAACAATAGGATTGGTCAGCAGCTGTTCTCTTGAGATAAGGAACTCCATCTCTCTCAGGCGTGGTATATGCTTCTCATACTCTGTTTCTGCAAAATCAGAAAATGATGTAATCTTTCCTCTTGTGAAGTCTTGAAAGAATGGAAGTGTAAGACTGGCTATATCCTTCAAGGGGTAGATGTTTGAAAGTGTTTCAGCAAGTTTGTCACGGGCGTCATTCCGAACACCTGAATGCCAGTGGATGTCTATGTGTGGTTGATCACCAACTTCAAGTTCTAGTGCCTTTCGTTCGATTGGTGAGAAGAGATTCTCAGACCGGGTGTTTGTGTCCACAACTATGATGGATGTGCTGACAAGATGAATGCGAATGTCATCGAGTGTCATTAGGCTGTCAGTCCCAGATCCATCAATCGCAGCGACACGGTAATCGTTCTCTAACACAATATCTGAGGGATATGGTGTGAAAGTATCAAGAAGACGCTCTTTGATACGTGTCTCGTCCTTTGCAAACTCTTGTTCATCACGTCGGTCCTGTTGATTTTGGATGTCGGTGAAGACCATCTTCAATGTTCTTCTGAATTTCTCAGTGAGAATCTTATCTAACATAGAATCCAACTCACTCTACATACTTCCACAGGACATGTAGACCTCTGAAACTTAGTCCTGCCAAAGTCATAAAAAGCTAGCACTCAATGAACTAGAGTGCACACCTATTGGAACCAAGAATCACTTCAAATGCGCAATTTGTTAGTGACCCTGCATAGGTTCGAAATTACCTTATTAACAAGAACCTCCCCGCTAGTAGTGCAGCAGTCATTCTGGCTTGACCGTGCCAGTGCGCATTGACGGGATGTGATTGGTTGCTCAAAATTGTATACTTCGGAAAGACTTCATTCGCACTCGAACATAAAGAAACGACAGTTCTTCTGAATCCCGGAATATGGAATGGAGAGTTAGTTGTACCAAATGATTTCAGTGCAAGAGTGGTCATCGCGACCAATCAGTCAGACGATGCAGTTGGCAATGCAGCAACTATCGCAGTCGAATCAAAGGCATGGTTCCTGGGTAATCAAGGAGCAGCTGACAAGGTTTCTGGACAAGGTGTCAAACCATGGCTACTTCACGTTCTGAAACCAGAAGTCCCTTACGAAATTCCAGATGTTAGAATAACTCCTTATGCTCTGACTCGAATTGACGAAGCAGAAGGTGGGCATATTGAGAACTTTGGATTGTATATTGAGATGGGGGACATGAAGGTTGGATACCTTGGCGACTCAATAATCAGGGGTTCATTCGAACACCTTGACATGGATGTCCTCATTGTGCCAGTTGGTGGTGATGGTGTCTTTCCTGTGAAAGACGCTGTCAGTTTATGCATCGATGCAAAGCCACGAGTAGGGATTCCCATGAGGTGGGCATCAGAAGATGATCCGAAGAAGTTCACTAAATATGTCCAACAATTCGGGCAAGGAACTGCTCCTGTAGTCATGGAACCAAACCAAGTCCTAACGCTCTACTGGGCCGCAGGGAATGAATTCAGATACGAGCTAGACTGATATTCTCCTGCGAGGTCGACACAACAGCTAGAAGATTCCATTAGAAAAAGAACATAGTCAGTGGGTGTGCATTGAATGAGTGAAAGAAAAAAGGTCGTCATAGACCTCGAGGAATCGGAAAAAGTCCAACTTGGAGGACTATCCGAGTTGAATAGTATAGATGCTTCGGGAGTCTTGAGCGTCAATAATGTATCAGAGAGAAGCCGAATCTGGAATGTAAAAGTCCTCCTTGATGAGAGCCATGACTCGACAGATATCAGAGAAGATACACTTGTTGCAGGGGAAATAGATGCAGGAGGAAAGTGGGAGGCTAACTATGGTGTAAAGGTAAAAGCACCAATACTGACTCTCAAGGAAATTTTTGATACTTGCGGAACCATTGAAACAGAGGAACCACACTGGGCATATGTGAGTGGGAAGGACAACCCTGTGAAAATCACAATTACTATCACAAATGAAACAGATGGTGAACTAGACAACATCATTGTGAACAAGACTGTTCCTCCAGAGCTTTCCAATGTGAAGATTGCATCCGCTAAGTCAGGGACAGCTGAGTATGATGAAGGCACAAAACAGGTGGTCTGGAAGGACTTTGTAATCTATCCACGTGAGTCCTCCTCACTGGTCATCAGTGCAACGGGTCATGTTGAAGACACCAAGCCCAAACAAGCAGGAGATATTGTCATCACCTACAGAGGAGAGGGACAACAGAGGTCTAATCTTGATCCAGACCTATCTGCATTGACAGAGTTCTTGACTGGAATTGAAACTGCTGAAACTGAACCGAACCATTGGCAATGCACACTTGAATGCTCAAATGAAAGTGACCTTATTGTGAAACTAGACAAAGCTCTAGTCTTTCTCATGCCTGAGGATGGTAGTGAAAAAAAGAAGATGATAGAGGAAGAGCCTGGTGTCGAGATGGCACCGGATCAGGAATGGACATCATCATTCGAGGTTAAAAGTAAGTCAACTCCTAAATGTAAACAAGACATTGTCTATACTCCTTCTAGAGCTGTCACAAAGAGAGTGCTTGGAACCATAAAGAAGGAGTCTCAGGAAATCCCAGTGTGTAGCATTGATTACTCAAAGACATTTGATCCGCCAGCAGTGAGCAGCTTTGATAAGACACCAGTTGAAGTCACAATTGAAGTGACCAACAATGGTTCTGCGAAACTAAATGAGATTACAATTGAGAATAATCTACCTGATGATGTCATGCCCCCAAAAAGCGAACATGTCACTGTTTGGATTAGGGGCGAGGAGTTCACCGGGCCTTATGAGTTTCTTATCGATCCTGAAGATCAAGATCCAGAGAAGCCTCATAAGATAACATTTCGGGTTGAAGGCTTGAGAGAATCTGGTGGAGAACTCGAACCTGGCGAAAGTCTCAAAATAAACTACGCCATCATGGCTTGGCGAAATAGACCAGAGAAAGAATATCCTTCACCAATTACTTGTACTGCAAACACAGAACCAGCTGGAATCCCAATGGTGGTTGAAAGTCCGAGTGACGGGCACAAGCTTGGGGTGATATACAAGAAACGGGCAATCTCAATCAAGAAAGCAATCAACAAAGGATCTGGAGCTGGAGAATACGTTGTGATGCTTGTGGTTTCAAACAATGGCGAAGTGACTACTGAGAATATCGAGGTCACAGATTGGATTCCTGCTGGATTTGAGTATGTGTCCACGGACCCAGAAGACGAAGGTCCTGAGGTGTTTCCAGTTGCAGAGGGCGGAAACTACATGGTCTGGACTTGGCAGCGAATGAATCCAGGTGACAAGAAGAAAATCAAGGTTACCGTACAGGGTGAGGGTGAGTACGAACGTCGCGAGCCAGAAGTCACCTCAGTCTAAAGAAACCACTCCTCAGGATTGGGTTGTGAGGTTTCCGCATGACCCATTCTGAGTTCTATTCCTTTTCTTCATTCTCAATCATTTCAATCTCTTTACGGGTTTCTTCCAACTCTGCGTCGATGTCCTCAAGTGGGACATAGTCATCTTCCCCATTTGATAGATGTGTGTCTAGATTGTAGAGAACCTTGAATCCAACGAGTGTCTTGTGTAAGGCATTTGAAATCTCAAGAATGGCACTCCCAAGGTTGGCTTCGGTCATGTTATCAGTTCTGTGTTCATAGACAAAGTCATATGCCCCTCTCACTGGCTTAAAGCCTAGGTCCATGAGCTTGCCCATTACCTGAGAGGGCGACGCACCCTCACTGTAAAACCAAACAGACACTCGTGTGACATACTGATTCATACTGAATCACTCCACTTTCTCAAAACAAGAAACGGCGATTTCACTTTATTTATGACCTTTACCATAGGGCGCATGTTCATCTGTGAACGACTAGTGAAAAGTCCTCGTGTTTCAAGACATGCTCCCACTGGTTGATACAGTCACAGCTCAGATTCTGGATTGCTGTTGGATCTTGTTTTAGTGAGAACCTACGGATTGCCTCCATGATATCACTATCACACTTGCCGCAGTTATGAGCGCCTCTTGGTTTTCCGCCAGCAACGGGGTCACACACAATCTTCATCCATTTGTCAGAGGTGCTAGTCCCTCTACGAAGTACTTCAATCACACTCCAAAGCCATGGTGGTCTATAGTTGCCCTTTATCCAGAGTTTCTCCACAAGTGTTTCCTTCTGGACATTGACTGGATTCAGGGAGATTGTGGTCACACCCATTTTTCTCGCTTCTTCTATGGTAGAAATGGCATCAAGGAGAGCGTCTCGCTCAGTAAGAAAGGGAGGCTTGAGTAGGACATAGGCACGTATCCCTACGTTATACTTCTTTGCTGTCCGCAAGGCTTCCTTGAAGGTATTTAGATTGAATGCCTTATTGATGCAGACTGCTCTGATTGTGTCATCTGCACTTTCAAGACCCATACCAATCTCAATGTTCCTGTCGGCGAGAACAGCTCGAAGCGTCGAAAGAATGGATTCGCTGACATATTCAGGTCTTGATTCGATTATTACTTCACGAATCCGCTCGTCCCTAGAAATTAACCTTAGAATCTGAGTCCTAGCCTCTGGCGGAATCTCTTCATCATCGAAAAAACTTCCACTCGTGTAAATTTTAATGGATATTGGTGGAGCGGCGGTTTCGATTTCTTTTAGTGCGGTTTGGAATTGAGCAACTATCTGTTCTGCTGTCGGTTGTTCGTGAACTCCATCAAGAAGATAGCTACACATTGTACATCCTCCAGAGTCGCTACGTGCATGCGCACAACCAATTGTAGAGAGAACAACCGCAAGTGCTTTCCCCTCCTCTCGACCCACTCTTGCTGGTGCAACCCATTTGGCAGATGGTCTTGCGGGGTCTCGTTTCATCCTTTTCTTTATTGAATTCCCTCGAGCCTGGAGTGTCGCTTTTTGTACAGCCAGATTGATCTCCCCTAGCGGTTCTTCCATTCCTCACTCTCACTCCTTCTTATGACGGATAGAAACTGCTCTACCTCGCTTCAATTCGCACATCTCACGACCAGACATCTCACTTCTTCCAACACCAATGACTTCGCCAGACATGTTCATGACGATGACTTCGTCCCCGGGTCGTATTGCATAGTCAGCTTCTTCAACACCCACAGCAAAAACGGAGCCACCTTTGATCATTGGAGCATCAAGGCGAACCCAGTACTTGTTGAGTGGAGAGAGTAGTTTTCCCCCAGCTAATGTGAGAGAGAGGCTTCCACTCTCAGCCACATAGGAACAGACCTGCTCCCCATCCACCCTACAGATGATTTGCCTGTATGGTTTGCCCTTAAGCCTTGCATCTTTAGGAACAATGACTGTTCCAGCACCTCTGCCGAACTGATAGTCGGCGGTGGCAGACACTATCTCCTCGAGTTCTGTTCTAGGGCTTGGAGGCAATGCCAAAATGTCTTTCATTTCAGAGAGTGCTTCTCTTAATGCATCTAACGACCCCATACTTGTCGCTCGATCTTCAGGAGTTGTATATATAAGACTCTGCTCAATCTGGGACTCAGCAGCTCTGACTATGTCGAGATACCCACCAGACACATGAGCGATTATAACTGATGATTTACTGAATTTCTTGAGATGGGTCACAAGTGCCCTAGTTCCTATCTCGATTTCTTCAGCATCCCAATCACCAGTCACAGGTATGTCGTATTGCCCTGCAGGATAGATGCGCTCGAGTTCCCTAGGTACTAGACCAAGGGGCGAAGTGAGAATGACTTCAGCGACATGTGTTTCCATTCCACCCATTGCAGATTCAATCACTGCTGAGAATCTTCTATGTGACTTGGAGTCTGAGTATGGTTTCTTTGCAGAACATGGAAGAAGTAGAACGATTGATTTGTTGACTGGTGGAGTGTATCTCGATGCCACATATTCCCTGAATCTTCGTACTACTGGAGCATTATAGGACTCAGGACCAATCACAGGTAGTGCGTCTGGGCCTGTTGTGGGTGATAATTCCTCTATGAATTGATAGAGCTCCCTATTGACAAGTCTAACTAAGGAGGCATGTCCGGGGCTGTTATGCGTGGAACTCTCCACAAGCCATCTAAGCCGCCCTGACTTCATAGCTTCCTCTGATTCTGAGAGCATGGATTTGTAGATGCCAAGATTGTGCTCAAGAAGAATGCTTTGAAGATCTTCCTCTTTGGCTGTATCTATCTTCATACATGCAGGGCATGAACAATAGCGACGGTTCTTTCCGAGTTCTATTTTTTCTGAACCATTCCTCCACAGTCGTAGTCCTTTTGCGGCTGACTCCTCAGCGTGACCTATATCAATCACATCGAACCCAGTATAGTATAATAGCGGTATAAGACCTGGTTCTATTCGACCCACTGCTAGCGCCATCATATAGAGTGGAAGACGACTTCTCAGATGAATCGCACCAAAGTCTTGCGGGCCTAGTTGACCATTAAAGGAAAATGCCGCACCATGGGCGCCGACATCGGAGAATCTTGGTATTGATTCGGGATCCGTTTCAGACGGGATGCGGATGATGGTACGTGATGCATCAATCTTCGAGGCTAATTTTGAAGACACCTCCTTCTGATATTTGAAGACCAGATTGAAGGATTGAGAGGAGAGTGTGGGGAGTGCTATCATCGATGGAAGTATGACTGCATCAGATTCACGAACAGAGGACAGATCATATTGGTCCTCTCTACTAGCGAAAGGTAACGAAACAAGCATAGGTTTCTCAGAGGTAGGTTCATCTCTCCCCAAGGCGCTATATGCAATGATGGATTCATCGGATGTGAAAGAAGAGGTCAAGAGGGGAGTAGCGAATGTAACAGGACCCAGTATGTACTCACCGACCCGAGCTGGACCATCATGGCCACGACCCACACGAAACTCAGCCATTCTCTCTTCACCTCACTAGACAAGTGGTTGATACCCAATATATCCCTCAGTATCGACTGTTGTTTCAACCTTGTCGAGTATCTGTTTGATACTCTCAAGTGCACCTAACTTGAATAGAGGGCTATTGTTATTACCACAGTGGTATGAATAAGTACAAAGAGGGCACCCATCAACAGTGTCACAATCGCACTTCTCGAGAATTGTCTTTGCCCTTCTGAATGCCTCATCAAGTCTTGAGAACAGCAGTTTGGAGGCACCATTTCCTCCAGGACTTCCATCATAGACAAAAATGATTCCAGAGTCGCCCATCGAAACACCCCCAATCTCATGCGTGCCACCTCCAGTGAGCATGTCACTCGATTCTATCAGCACATGTTCAAGGGCATGAAAGGCACCACCGAAGAGCTCAGCAGGACCCATTCTAAGACCCTTGAGACCACTTAACTTGCCAGAAGTGTAATCATTCACCGCTCCAATTGGTTCGGGGGCCGTGAAGGCAAAACCTCGAGTACGATACTTGTAGACGAGTGGAGTTGCTAGACTCGAGCGATTCAGCACGCGACCGGTTCTTGTTTCCTTCTTCACATACCCATCAACAGTCTGCGTCATCTCAAGAGTACAGTAAACAGCATTCAGACCAAGAATCTTGCTTCTCTCGATGATGTCAATAATGCGAGGCATTGTCGAGTAGAGGGGCTTGGTGTGTGCACTCCTATCTGTATGCGGGACAACCGAGGCTCGCCCCAATCCTGGCATATGCTTGAAGTCTACTGACAGGTAGTTCTTTCCACCATGGAGATAGATAGCCCCTGGATGAAGTTCCTGAGCAGCCATTGGCATTGACCGTTCTCCCAGGCCCTTATTCCCAGTCTTGATCTGAACAGTGTCACCTATCCCTCTGATACTATACTCACGCCAGTGCTTTCTCGCTCGCTCAAAATCAACAATCTGAACTGAGCCATCATCCTTTATGCGTATTAAACCCTCACGTTCTAACTCATCAAGAATACTTCTGTGACGTGAGAAATCAGCCACTCTTAACTTACCACTCATGGCTCCAGCAATTAGCTGATAGTAACCAACAACCTCATTCTCCGGCTCCATATATGCTGCATCTATGTCTGAGAAGTACTTGTCAGGCTCATGTCGATAGAAAGAGGATATGGGGTCATTTTCTCTCAGAGCCAAAATTGCAACACTCTCCTGACCCTTTCTTCCAGCGCGTCCCACTCGTTGAGTCAATCGAGTGATCGAAACAATCATGCTGACCACACTGTCAAGGTCACCAATGTCTATACCCAGCTCCAGTGTGGGAGTAGACACAATCACTGGGAGGTCTCCAGAGCGGAATTGCTCCTCCACCTCGTTCCTATACTTCTTTGGCAGTCCAGCTCTGTGTACCTTTGACTTGACACCTGTGTCTGTGATGAGCATGTTCAAGACTTCCGCCTCGGAGTGGGTATTCCCAAAGACCAAAGTCTTAAAGTCACCCCGCCGCAGTTGACGAACCAAGTCTACAATCATGCTGTACTTACTTCTCATACCTGGATAGTACATCATGAAATGAACAGGACCCCGTTTTGCTGTTTTTGATTCCACGAGTCGTACCTCAGAGTCAAAGAGGAGCTCCGCAAACTCCTTGGGATTGGAAACTGTTGCTGATGCCCCTATCTTCTGAAACTTGCCAGCCTCGAGCTCCAGTCGTTTGAGGATATAGTAGACATTCGTTCCCATTGAGCCTGTATACAGATGAATCTCATCAAGCACTACGAACTGCACAGTCCGAAGAATTGGCATTAGACGAGACTCCATCCAGCCGAGGTGATAATGAAGAACATCAGGGTTTGTCAATAATATATCAGGAGGCGCATCGTAAATCTTCTGACGAGTGTTCTGGGATACGTCACCATCGAAGATGGAAACGGTGAGGCTTGCAGCTCGACACATCTGCTTGATCTTATCATACTGGTCTCTTGCTAGCGCCTTTGTTGGGTAAATCAACAGGGCTCTGACACCAGGATTAGAGAAGGCTTCCTGAACTGAGATGAGGAGCCTCCTGAGTATGGGAAGTATGAATCCCTCGGTCTTTCCCTGGCCTGTTGGTGCAGAAATAACGAGGTCTTCTCCGTTCTCGATGTGGTTGTATGACTCCTCTTGGAACTTATACAGTGTTTTGATACCTCTATGATGGAGAAACTCCTTCAGTCTGGAGGGGATATTCAACTTGTCAATATCAATACCATACTCAGCATCAGACGCTGGAATGAGCTCATACTTGACGAGATAGTCCTGTCCAGCGCTTAGGAGATTCCGAAGCGAGTCTGGAAGCTCCTCCAAGTCAGCCCCTCCCTCTGACACAAGTTTTGCCACTTCTTCCTTGGACTGGACTCGAGAATTCGGATCAAGGGAACTTTTCCTCCGCCTTGGTGTATCTGTCCCAGATCCAAGATACCTTCTCTTTCTGGAATCAGTCACTGCAGAAGCCGTCCCTGCTTGGACTTCATTTGTAAAAGCCTCATATGCATCAAAGAGGTCAGTCTTCCTACCACCAATCGAAACCTCGACATTACACGAGGAACATGTCACAGTCCAAATGTCACCGACTCTATTAAAGTCGAGTCGAGAACCACATTTGGAACAGTGAAGGACTGGCATGATAATCACCTGGGTTTCAGGAATTCAAATCCATTGACTGCCTCTTATCAAACTTTGGCACGGACTATAAGTCAGAATTCGAATCAACATACTCGTATCTTACTCTCACTGCTGATCCGAAAAGCACTAGAAAAACAAACACTGATACACCTATTGGCAAGAAGAACATGCCCTCAAAGATTATTGGATAACCCGGTGGATTGAGAGTGGAAACCCATGAGTTCAGCACGATACCGGCTAGAAGAGAGAAAAACAGAGCTGCGAAAAATGAAAGATACGCTTTCATACGGAATACATCCTTTGATAGTGGATCAATAGGTTTCTTCAAGATATCTCTCATTTCAGCTTCATTAGGCTGAGACCCTCGAAACACCACACACCTTGCCATGTCGGGATGAACACCATACACTTCAAGTACCATATTTCGCAGATTATCCTTACCCACCAAGACAGTCCATCCGATAACAATGACAAGGACAAAGAAGAGTGCCCAAGCTATGCTCACTGCCTGACCAAGGGACAATCCTGTCCATTGCACCAAAACAGAGGACACTAGAACGAAGATGAAAATAGGGAGCCCTGCACTAAATGTGTATCCATTCTGGATATCCTTTAGATGATCCGCAAGAATAGTCTCAGCCATCTCTGGAGAGGCAAGAAGATCCTCTTCAGCAGGTCTAGAAATCACTAGAGCTCTATATAGAGGTGTTGAAACTGGGAGAAGCACAGGCTTATCACTTGAATATTCCCACAGTTCAAATTCCGATGAGAATCCCATTCGACCATTCACTTTAGATAGAATTTGCTCTAGATCAAAATTTGAATAGACCTTCCTGTAATGACGCCTTAGGATCATTTGAAACCCAATCTGAATTACAACAGCAATAGACACAGAAATGACTAACCACTGAAAAACACCATAAAGGGTGAAGGGTATCGTCATTGAAGGAACGAGTGGGAGAAGAGTCAAAGCAATCAGTGTTATTTCCAGGGATGTGATACTGGTCAGGAGAACGGGCGCATTACCAAATTGCCCAGCCCATTTCTCGTGTCCAATTTTATAATCCGCATATGGACACATATCCCACCACCAAGTCATTGTATGTGATTGGTGGATAAGAATTTTGTTACGAAATTCAAGGTGATAACAACAAGTTTATAACGGATGTGCATTCAATCTGCACAACCGACTCGTGCCGGAGACGGGAGTGTATCATTATGGTTGAAGAGATAAATTCCGATGATTTGCAGAGAGTCATTGAAAGTAACAAGGTAGTATTCGTTGATTGCCACGCAGTCTGGTGCGGACCATGCCGAACTCTAGGTCCCATTCTTGAAGAACTTCATGAGAAGTATGAAGGAAGAGGTCTCAGGGTCGTGAAGCTTGATGTTGACCACAATCGAGAGTTCAGTATGGAGAACCAAATTACTGGTGTTCCAAGTGTTCTGGTCTACTCGGAAGGCAAGAGAGTCATCTTTGATGACGGTTCTGGTCGAAAGATGGACAAGCTCGTAGGTGTTATGCCGCCCGAGGTATATGAACAGATTGCAGATAATCTTCTAGCCTCAGAAGCTGCATAATCTAATGATTCCCCGAGGAAGAATTTCTTCCTCAGAGGGAAATCTCATTTTGTGTTGACTCGATTTTTGTAGTGTGTGTCAGATGAGAAACACAGTCTGCCCTATAGGTTATGTCTAAGAAACCAACTCCTCCTCCTCCTCCTTAACTAGCTCCTCTTCAGATCTGCCAGCCAACCTCATCTCAAAATCAGGATACCTGGGCGTCTTAGGTTTCTTTGGTTCAATTGGTCGTGTGAATATCCAGGCAAGAATGACAAAGACTGAAATAATGACCACAATCATCCAATACCCAATTACGTCCATCCAACACTCAGCTCGTAATTAACTGTCAAGTTGTTTGAATAAGCTTCAAAGTTACAGGGACCATTTAGAACAGGCTCGCTCACAATGATATTCTCACTCACAACTCATAAACTCTTCTTCGTCTACAAAGAAATATTGGAGTTGACAAACGCAGTCAAGTCGCATTCACACTGTGTGATTCTTTATCAGTAACAGCAAAGGTCCAATTTCAGCACAGTTAAAGGTAGGAGCTGACATGTGTGTCATCAAGTGTTGAATGAGGTTAAAGAGATGCCAGATTACAGACGCATAGCAATTGCCACTCTCACAGGAGCACTTCTTGGTGTGCTGTGTATCATTGGGGTGGGAGCAAGAATACCCGGTGGTTACTTACCTAATATCATATTCCTGATAGGGATGTGGTATAATCGTGTGATAATGGGTATGCTCATTGGATTTGCAGGGGACATGATACTAGTCAGAAGGGATGACCAAAAGAACATGGTGAACGCAGTCGTCAGAGGGTTACTCTTTGGGGTACTTGTGTCACTCGCAATCTTCCTCTCCACTGAGTTTCGTGATGTTCCTGCATTGTTTGCTGGGTTTGCATACGGTCCAATAATCGATATTGTAGCCACATGGGCAGCGAAGTAGATTCTTTGATCGACTCATCTGTTCACGTGTAGGGGTTTGCGTTTCGAGTAACATTCATAGCCCGCCAAGCAATCAGAAAATCATGGTCGCGGATGTATCACCAGAGGTTGTTGAGAGGGTACTTGGTGAAACGAAGTTACTTTTCGTTGATGCATGGGCCCCGTGGTGTGGACCATGCATCGCCCTGGCACCAATCCTAGAGGAGCTCGATGGTAAATATACTGATAATCCAGATGTCAGATTCTTGAAGGTGAACACTCAGGAATATACAAAATTCGCCATGGACAATGCGATTCATGCGATACCATGTGTCCTGATCTTCTTTGATGGCGAGCCAGCAAAGTACGAGGTCATGGATGAGAGAACTGGAGCGAAGAGGACACTCGACCGACTGATTGGACTTCGACCAGCTGAACATTACGAGGATGTCATCAGGTATTTCCTTGATGGAAGATAATTGAAACTAAAAGTCCCATGATATTTTATATGATTGAGTGATGGTGTCTATAAGGACAGAATAGAGGTGTCATATTTGCCAGTACTACCATTTGGTGATAAGCGTCCGAAGATTGATCCGCAAGCCTACGTCAGCCCTCAGGCAACTATCATGGGAGATGTTGAGATAAATGCAGGAGCCAGCGTCTGGCCAGGAGCTGTCGTTCGGGGGGATCATGCCTCTGTCCGCATTGGAGAGAATACCTGCATACAAGACAGCGTTGTCATCCATGCTCATAATGAGGAGAATCCAGCAATTATTGGGAACAATGTCATTATTTCTACAGCCTCAGCACTTCATGGGGTGTATGTTGCAGACAATGTGCTCATCCAAGAGGGCTGCATTGTCTTTGACGGTGCAACTCTGGGGGAGGGGGTGTCTCTTGCACCAGGAAGCATTGTTCCACCAAATATCGTTATTCCACCACGAACACTCAACTCTGGCGCTCCTGCCGCTCAGATAAGAGAGGTTTCAAGGGAAGAGATTGAGAAGCATATAATTCGTGCTGAAACAATCACCCAAGTCTTCCTCAAACTTCGTAGATGGCAGCACTCTACCTGATCATATTGTATCACGAGCCAGGGATGTGAGGTTTTCGCATCCCTCATTAGTGACCATAACAACATCAGCCACCTTGACAGCACCAACACTTGCTGCATAGCCAGCAGGACGAATGGAAAAGACCATTCCCTCCCGAAGAGATTGCTGTGAATCTGGCATAATATAGGGAGGCTCATAGAGATCAAGTCCAATTGAGTTGCCAAGTGGTTGGACTATTGTATCAGGTGAAAACCCGCGCCCAAGTTTTTTCAGGGTCTTCTCCGCCACATCCTTGATCTGAGCACCTGGTTTGATTCGTTTCTCTAGTAGCCGGGCAGCATTCGTAACATATTCGAAGAATTTCCTCTGTTTGTCAGTTGGTTTACCAAGGTGGATGGTTCTTGCTAGTTCTCCAAAGTACCCAGAGTTACTCACAATGATGTCTAAAATTACAAACTGATCATCATTTATTCTCGACAGCCCAGGTTCAGCACCAGGCAGGTGAGCCTGTAATCCTGACAGAACTGCTGCACGTATTCCTCGCTTTTCACCTCCGGCTCCTCTCATAGCTGCTTCAATCTCAAGAGAAACCTCTTCCTCCGACTTGCCTGTATCGACAACCTCCAGAGCAGTACGGACCCCAATCTCACCAATGTTCACTGCCTTGCGAATTGCGTCAACTTCAGCTGGGTCCTTGATGTATCGAAGGTTCCACAGAGTTGGCGAGAAGTCAATGAACCCAGCCTCAGGGAGTGTTTGTTTCAACTTTTCAAATTCCTTGACAGAAAGCCATTCATGCTGCAATCCAATCATACTACCAGCAAGACCAAGTTCTTTTAGCACCCCAGAGATTTGAGTCCAGAAAGCAGTGCCACGGATTCTTGACCAACCTTCTGATGTTGACTCGGTGAAGGTCCGGATCTTGCCCATGACTGAGTCTCGAGATGATAGTAGCTCGTTCCGGTCAGGAAGAATTAGCTCTGGTTGATGATTCTGAGTGATGAGACACCCAATATGGGCGCTCACGTCCCTGCATTGATAACCTGTAAGATACTGCACAT
>JAEORX010000159.1 GCA_016840685.1 Candidatus Thorarchaeota archaeon | reverse complement strand
AAATCAAAAAGCTCCGCTGCGTCAATGTCCTGCTGAATTCCCAATGTAAGTACATTGAGCCGCATTGCTGCATCTTCTTCTCCAACAAGTTGACCACCTACAAGCTTACCAGTCTCCTTATGGTAGAACGTCTTTAACTTCAATTCTTTGCCACCGATATAGTACGGTGGTTTTGTCGATCCCTTGATTGAGCCCTTAACCAAGGGAATCTCAAAACGTTTTGCCATTTCCTCTGTAAAACCAGTACTTGCTATCTCAAGACCAAAGAGCTTGGTGACCTTTGCACCAACAATACCGGGAAATGTAGCATTCCCACCAGCTGCATTGATTCCTGCAACGCGCGCCTGTCTTACTGCCACTGTGCCAAGACCCCCTGCCATTGGTTTGCGTGTGATGAACTCGAAGTTCTCCGCACAGTCGCCACATGCATAGACTTGGTCTAGATTAGTCATCATCCTTTCATCAGTCTTGATACCTCGTGTCGTACCAATCTCAACACCAGCTTTCTCCGCTAAACCAGTTTCAGGTCTAACACCAGTGGCAACGACTACAAAGTCAGCAGGAATCTCAGTTATCTCGTTAGTCTCTCGATTCTGTACAACAACAGATTTGGGAGATTCAGTACCCCTTATCTCTTGTGCGGCAGTGTTATTGAGTATCTTTAGACCATGTTCTTCGCAATGTTCCTCGACAATTGCCGCCATATCAGAATCAACCATTGCTAAAAGTATGTGAGGAAGAAATTCAACTACAGTGACATCGAGTCCTCTCTCATGAAATGCCTCAGCTGCCTCCATTCCCACTAGCCCCCCTCCGATAACAACAGCAATCTTTGCCTTATCAGCTTCAGCGGAGAGAGCCTTAGCATCATCTAGAGTTCTTAAACCATAGATGCGTTTCTTGCCGAGACCCTTGATAGGCGGATCTGCATTCTCCGCACCTGTTGCAAATATCAAAGCGTCGTAATTCAGTTCACCATCTCCATCTGAACCGGTGAAGACTATCTCCTTAGATTTATGATCAATGTCTTTTACGGTTACACCAAGGTTTGCATTAATCTTCAATGCGCTCCAATTATCAGGAGGCATTAACACCAAGTCATTAAAAGCACTTACTTTTCCTGAGATTGTATAGGGGAGTCCGCATCGAGAGTATTCTGAATAGGGCTCTGTATTGAAGATGGAAATTTCTACCTCCCTATTGAATTTCCTCGCTTGTAGCGCAGCAGTAGCACCAGCTGCTCCACATCCAATTACGACAATATGTTCAACCATCTTGACAAACCTCAAGGATAGGTGATTTTGCGATAACACCGCGGGACTTTAGCCTATCGGTGGAAGGTCCGCCCAGAGCCAAGATTATGCAAGTAGGCTAAGTAAGCCATACAGAAATAACAAATCAATAGCGCCTACCGATGCATAGAAACCAAAAAAAGAAAATGAAGCGGCCCGGGTCAAGGGCCGCCAATTTCTCTATTTGAGATTATTCTTTGCTCTAGAAGTCCTCTTCATCCTCAAACGCTTCAGAATTATCAGGTTCATCATAGCTGTCTTCTAAATCTTCTTCAGAGTCCTCTTCTACTACTTCATAAGCTTCATCGTCTAAGGTGTGTTCTGCCTCTCCTACGATTTCTTGCGTAGCCACAGATTCCTCTTCTAGTAACTCATCTGCATCTTCTGCGGCAGTTTCATCTTCCTTAGCCTTAGCTTCAGCAGCAGCCTCTTCTTCGGTTGGTAGTATCTTCTTACCTTCTTCCTGGTCAGCAACGAATTTCGCAATCTGTGCCTTCCTGCTTACGTAGAGAGCAACGATTACAGCAAGCGAAAGGGCCGCGCCTACCATTGTGATGGTGGTCTGCCAGATACTTGAGCTGTCACCGAGTAGCTGTTGCCAAGTTACAACAAGAAATGCTAGCCCTGCAATGTTCATGACAAAAGATCGAATTGGCGTCCCGACCTTGGTAATCTCAGTCACATTGGTGTCAACCATTGCAGCTGCAATAACGCCTGCATTGTACTGAGTTGACTTTGTCTTCTTTGCCAGTGTCTTGACATTAGTTGACTTCTTCTTGCCCATCCATCTTAGTGCGACAGGGACCTTTGAAGAAAGAAGCTCAGCATAAGCAACCTTTGCATCCTCTCGTTGGAGATTACATTTCTTACACATGTCCAGCTTCTCATTCCAATTACGCTTGCATTGGGGACACTTCTCCGCTTGCCACGCTTCGGGTGCAGTCTCTCGAAGACGTTGCCGTACAATATACTCGCTGACCCCAGTGTCTTCTCGACCTTCCTTCTTGCTCTTTTTCATGCTATCCACTATTGAGAATAGAAGTGGTAGTGCACCGAGTACCGTGAGGTTTGGCAAAGAGCGAATTTCTGAGGCTTTCTTATGAATTCCCCGTAGCTTGTAAGCGGTCTTGAGACCATCCCAGAGACTGTTGAAACCAACCGCTACACCATAGACGGCACCAACTGTAGCCACAGTCGTTGTTATACCAGTGACTGAAGTGATGACATCAAAGGGTGTAGATGGGAGGAGGAACTCGAATTGATGTTGAAGGAGATTGAGAGTCGTGTTATCCCCAACAAAATAACGAAAGTCAACTGTAGCTTCAAAAACTCCAGTAGCCAGTTTGATTGGTCCCAGTACTGACATTATCTGTCCGAAGTCCAGTTCAACGTCATCGATTGGATCAATTGGTATAGACGGATCTACTGTCACCCATACATTGTTGAACTGGTCTACAATCTGAATGGGGAATAATGCAAGTCCTTGATACCAGAATGTGATAGTTCCACTGACATTGAGTGTCTGAGTCCCTTCAGCAATAATAGAGAGATTGAGTGTCATTGGGGCTTCCAAATTAATAGGCAGTGGCGTGTCAATGGCATAGTCCTTGACGTTCATTCCATCCAGTGAAAAGTAGACCGATAATGTTCCATCACTGATGTAGTCAGTTGGATATGCACCTTGAGCATCAGCTGTGGTAATGTTTCCAGCCATCATCACAAACATGAACGCCAAGAAACCGACGAATAATAATCGTGAGGGGGAGTGACGCATGATATTATCTCATCTCCATGAGCAAATCTAGAATTCGACTGTCATTTCACCCCTGAAAAGGGTTTTTGGGACTTAGCTTGAACTAGTCTGAAGAGTTGGTTCCTTTGTCCCACGTATAAGATCTGCAACTTTTCTTGCCACTGAAGCAAATCCTTCACTCTTTCTCATAACACCCTTCGCTCCAACCTCAGCAGCTTGTTTTGCAGAAGCAGGGTCAAAATAGGCAGTGAGAAGATACACATTTTTAAAGCCAATTTCTGAGAGTTTTTGGGTGCATTCAATCCCATCCATAGATGGCATCTTCATATCTAGCAAGACTAGATCAGGTGGTAGATTATCTGAAAGCATTCTTGATACCTTTTCAATGGCCTCCTGCCCAGATGATGCGACAAGTAGCTCAAAATCATCTAAGAAACGTTTGAGATATACCAACATGACCTCATGAATGGCAGGTTCATCGTCAACGATCAGGATTCTGAAAGTCATGGATATCTCTCACGTAAATTGCTCAATTTTACTCTAAACTTGAATCACCTAAATAATAGTGTGTTATACTCCAACATCGGTCACTTCGCGAACCTATTTATCCTCAAGAGTTACGCTTTTGGTACGAGGATAGTATTTTGCCATTTGACAGAATGCCTTTGGAAATCTGGTTTGATGAGTATCAGTTCGAGGTCGACTATGACATAGGAGAGAGTGGTACTAAATTTCTCACAGTAAAGGAGCTTGATATCGATCTGAATGAGGTTGAGCTACGCTATGGATATCACCTTGGTCATCCAGATTTGAGGAAAGAGATTGCCAAGCAGTACAAGGGGAGCACATTTAACAACATCGCAGTCACCACTGGTGCGAGTGAGGCTAACTTCGCAGTTATTGCTCATCTTGTTGGACCTAAGGATAATATCATAGTTGAACATCCCACCTACCCTTCACTCTTTCAGGTTCCAAGGTCTCTTGGCAGAGACCTCACTCTCTTCAAACTTGATTGGGAGAATGAATTCAGGCCAGACATGGATAAACTGCGGAAACTGGTCAAACCCAATACGAAACTTATCACACTCACGCATCCGAACAATCCGACAGGATCAGTGATAACAAAGAACGAACTCAAAGAGGCAATTGAGATTGCAGAAGAGGTAGGTGCCTACCTAATGGTTGATGAAACATACAGAGATCTCATGTTCGATACTCCTCCTCCCCTTGCAGCCTCAATGAGTCCAAGGGCAATAAGCTTGACGAGCATGTCAAAGACATGGGGGTTGCCTGGAATTCGAATAGGCTGGGCCGTTGCAGACCGACCAATAGTAGAAGCCATACGGGCAATTAGAGAACAGGTCACAATCTGCAATTCATCAATTGGCGAGGCTATCGCAAAGGAGGTTCTCCACAAGAGGGATGAGATTCTACCTGTGATAAGGAAAGCTGTGATATCAAACTTCAAGATTATCGAAGAATGGATGAACAATCAGAACTGGTTGGAATGGATTAAACCCGGAAGTGGGGTAGTCGGTGCGCCAAGGTTGCGACAAGGTGGGAGCACAGATGAACTGTGTAAAACCTTGGTGAGGAAGTATAGGACCTTCACCGTCCCAGGTTCCCATATGGAACTAGATGGACATTTCAGACTCGGATTTGGTGGCAATCAAGAAGAGCTAATCAGCGGACTTGAACAACTACGTCGTGCACTAGGGGAACTTTACTCCTGAATAAAATGTGGAGTTCTTTAATGCAGGAGGGAACACATCTTCGGATGTGCCTATATTTTGCAGGATATAGATAGGTCAATAGAGGACGAGGAAGATGAGTGGACGCCAATCTCAAAGTTGACAGTTGAATCTAGAGCAGTCAATGTGAGATTTAGTGTTGTAAAGAAGGGCATTCCAAGACAGGTGACAGCCCGAAAAACTGGGAAACCACACCTCATCTGTGAATTTGTGGTTGGTGACGAATCAGCGATCATCAATTTGAATCTCTGGAATGACGATATTGATGAGATTGAAATTACAAATACATACGAGTTGATGAATGGGCACATCAATGTCTATGATGAGTCTATGAGTCTCGCAAAAGGACATTGGGGAGATATTCGTGTTTCTTCATCAAACATAGCACAGATTGATGGAACCATAAACATGAGTAGACCCTTTATGGGTAGGCCAAAACGAAGGAAACAAACTAGATCTCTAACAGGAAGGTCCTTTCAGGGAACTCCGGGAAGAGAAGGGAAGGGTTACTGCTCACGGAAGGGCTTTTGAGGCTGTTCTTGCATGACTGAGATGTCATGAAACTAAGACTTCGAGATGTACTCGTTCCATATCCCTTGTTCACACTAAAGGGTAGGTTGAAACTAAGCGGACTGAGTGACAAAGCTATATCCAAAGTTCTGGAGGAATCAGTTGTCAAAGAGATGGATACAGAAGAAGCACTTCTCAGCTATGTCCGTGAATCCTTGAAAACATATGATCCATCAATCCTTTCTTGTTTTGATTCTCTCACCAGATATGAAACCATTAGGGGTGACAAGCCCGACACGCCAGCTCTTATGATTGCACTCGAAGGCGCATCAGCAACAGGTAAATCACTGATTGCACTCGAGCTCATGCATAATCTTGCAGCAACAAGATTCATCAGCACTGACACCATGCGACAGGTTCTTCGAAGTATATTGCGTGAAGAGGAACATCCGGAGCTATTTTGTCACACCTATCAGGCTCATAGGTTTCGGACAATAGGTTCTCATGACTTGGATCCTGTTGTCAGAGGATATCTTGCACAATGTGAGCTGATCTCACCATCGATAAGAACTACGGTAGAGAGGGTTGTGTCAGAAGGCGCAATCACAGTCATTGAGGGAGTCCACATCCAGCCAGGAACTCTTCAGGACATCAGTCCTGGTGTGATTGAAGTCCTTATCAATCCTGACAGAGAAACACACAGGGCAATGTTTGCCAGCAAGCACAATATTGGAAAGCTTCAGACAGTTTCTGAAGATATCGCAGTCAGGCACAGAGAATTCAAGGCTACATGCGTTATTCAAGAATACCTGATTCATGAAGCAGAAAGGGCAGAAGTTCCAATTGTTCCCATGGTGGGGTACGACGATGCCTTGCGTGAAATCTCTTCCCTGATCATCTCAAGAGTTGAAGCGCTGCTAAGCTCTCATGAGG
>JAEORX010000158.1 GCA_016840685.1 Candidatus Thorarchaeota archaeon | reverse complement strand
TGACAGAAGGACACCTAAAATCCCATTAGGCACTCCATAATAGTGTCCCAGTCCAAAGTAGACCGTTGTGATCAAGAGTGCCTGTTCCTTGCCTATCTTCTCCCAGAGGACCGAGAGGGGGGCTGCACGAAGGGTGAATTCCTCATTGAACGCATTCATTGTGGCGATGAGAATTGCCAGTGGCACGATGCTCAAAATTTCAAGCGGAGGACTCGAAGGTATTCCCCAAGAACCAAGTAGAAAAATTAACGTGAAGACTGCGAAGACAACTGCAAAGATTGATCCGGTCCTTGTCCAGGGCTCAGGCTTTTTCATACCAAGCAATCGTGATGGCTCAACAGGGGCACGAATATCTCCCTTGATGAGGAAGAAGTCCGCCCGTTTCAGACCCATCAGTAGAAGTACTACAAGGACAATAAGAGCAGGTGTCAGTCTCAATAGGTGAGTTGCCAGCTCCGCAGCTGCTGTTGGAATACTCCCTGTCCAATCAATCCAGACTGAACTCGCTCGAATGTATGGGATTAGTCCAAAACTCCAACCGCCGCCATAGCCAAGCAGGAATATGGTGATGAGAATCAACACATAGTTACGAAGCAGCTTGAGATGGTCGACAACTAGAGTTGACGCGAGAATGATGAACAGTCCAAACACATGAATCCAAGGCCACCAAAGCGGCTCTCCAGGTCCTAGCTCTCTCCAGAGGATGATTGCCAAGTTGCTCGTCAACAGGACTGCCGCCCAAGCCACAAGGAGAATGGATTGTCGATGTGGTTCTACAGGTTCTGTCAAGGATTTACTCAATTCCTCCAATCATATCTGAGCAAGCGGTCGAGAATCTAGAGCAACATATTTCCCTTTCGGATGAGTTCTACTTCGTACTATCTAACATAGGCATCTGTTGATGTTTTCGACCTCGATTAGTGAAAATCATGTTTATTAATACCATATAGCGACACCCGAACCAATCTCTCTCAGGAGTAGAGTCCTAGTGAAGGAGTTTATAGTCAAGCATCAACTGGCTCTGTTCTTTGTACTCACCCTTTGCATTGGTTGGTTCTGGTGGGTGCAGATGGTCTTGAATCTCTGGCCTCAGGAGTACATCATCATCCCATCTTCACTTGGAGGTCTATCTCCTATTCTCACACTGGTTATTCTCCAGAAGATATCCGCAGAAGTAGTCGACCTGGATGGTATTGTAAATACGGTTCGAGTTGGAAAATCTCATGCACCATGGCTTGTCGTGGGTGCCTTTCTCCTTCCAATCGTATTCATTATAGGAAACCTACTTGCCTTCATGCTGGGATTTGAGGCTCAACTGGTCATACTCAACCCAGGTCCTGATGAGTTGGGCTGGGCACTACTTGCAATTGTTCCAATCACCTTCTTTCCAGGTCTCATCACAAGCCCTTTTTTTGAGGAGCCCGGTTGGCGAGGATTCGCCCTTCCGAAGCTTCAGGCAAAGTTTGGACGTGAGATAGGAAGTCTACTCGTGGGCTCATTTTGGTGGCTTTGGCATCAGATGTCCAACATCTCATTTGGCTTATACCCTACACTCCTTGGCTACTTCTCGATGTTGGGGCAGTCCTTTGCAATAGACTCGATGTTCAATCTCTCTCGAAGGAACTTGCTTGTTGCTATGTTCGCGCATCAGTCTTTGTTTATCACATTCACGTACCTATATCGCAGCTCATACGATCCCTCCATAATGGTCGTTGTCGCGCTGCTCTGGGTATTTGTCGCCATACTTCGATATCGTGAGAGAAGGCTTGGCTTGCCTTACAGCCTTGGGTCTGACGAATCAACACAAGAACCATCAGAATGATTTTCACAATCACAATTATTGAGTAGCTTTGTCAAAAACCGCCCAAAATGACACAGAGAGCACCATATTGACAATGTAAAAGGATAAAACAAATTCTTACACACTTTCCTACTAAGTTGGCGATTCCCAATTATGAATGTAAGTAAATCGAATGAATCAACCATTAGGTCCCCAATGATTGAGATGTTCTCTCATCTGGGGCGTCCCTGTACAGTCCCTGTTATTTTTGCTCTTGGTGACCGATCGTACAGTACTGATGTTCGCGAGCTGCGAAATAGCATTGACTTGAGCGATGGCAAGAGATTGAGCGCCGCAACAATCTCGAAGTGTCTTTCAAATCTCTCAGAGATTGGTCTCGTTGAAGGGACTGCACATGCACACTCACCTCCGAGGGAGAAATACTGTCTTACCTCGAAGGGACAACAGCTGTACAAACACCTTCTCCAGATTCGCTTATTGTCGGAGCGAACTTTTGAAGACTTCATTGATAGCATTTCAGCCTGCTAAGTCGTATTGGATTGGGTCAGGGTCCACCCAGACCCTGTCCGCCCTTTCTGCCTGAATAGTTTTAACAGAGTCCTCTGCTGATATGACTGATGAAACACGAACGAGCCAAGAGCAGGTCAATTGACTACGATGAGGTATCAAAGGTCTATGACAGTGTGCGAGCTGGAGACCCTGAGATAGTTCATCATATTCTGCAGGGAATCAGTCTTGACCCACACTCCTTGGTTCTCGACGTTGGTTGTGGTACGGCAAACAACACCCGACTTCTTGCGTCCACAATTAAGGCAAAGGTTGTGGGGCTGGACATATCATTTGGAATGCTGGAAAAGGCTAGGAGAAAGGTGGAAGAAATTCCACTAACTCAGGGACCTGCTAGCGCTTTGCCATTCATCGATGGGAGCTTCCATTTTGTCTTTATGACAGAAGTTCTACATCATTTACCTGATATCAACCAAGCTTTAAGTGAGATATACCGAGTTCTGGCACCAGGAGGATCGTTTTGTATAGTCACTCAATCACACGAGCAGATTGATGGACGGATGACATCACGGTTCTTCCCTGCATCTGCCAGAGTTGACAAGGAAAGATATCCTGACATCAGTGCGATTATGGATAGTCTGACTAGAATTGGCTTTTCCATGGTTAGCTTCAAGGAACACCAATTTCACCCCACGAGGCTAGGCAAAGACTATCTCGATACCGTGACCAATCGAGGGTATTCTATGCTTCATAAGATACGAAAGGAAGAGTACGACCGTGGACTCAATGCCCTAAAGGCTGCGTTTGCCAAAGGTGAGGATCTGCTTTACTCGGCAGGCTACACATTTGTTCGTGCATATCGGAACTAACAAGCATTTCATAAATCCATAGATAGGTTATCTCTCTTTGTTTTCCTTCCAGTATCAAGAGATAAAGTCTGTCCCAATATCTCCCTCTAACATGAAGAAGTTGTAGTCGATTACTGACTCATCGTTGACACCATCTCCACGAATGACAGTGCGCGAATATGCTGTGCTCCACCATAGGACCGCAACTAGGACTGGCACCCATGTTATTGTGTATTCTATTGAGAACTGAATCTCGTGACCTGAAATCGAAGACGCCTCCTCAAGAACTGCAATCTCCAAGAGAAGACTCCAATAACATTGTCGAAGAGCCGTATCTAGACCAAATCTTAGTTCTATAGTTCCGATTGAATAACGGGTTCCCACTTGCACTCCAGTCATGTCAATATCATGATATGAAATTCCAGCCCCGGCTGAGGTATAAATTAGAGGTAGACTATCACCAAACCAAGTGACTGACTCTGACTCATTTGCGACATATCCCTCACTATCGCCATAGTTTCCGCTCACTTTTGGTTCAACTGTAACATTGACACCTAGATTCTGTGAGAGTATAGCATAATCTGCAATACCAACCCACGGGAAATCTGAGCTACTGTTGGTGATATCCTCGATGAAGAACTCCATCACGACGCTGTATGGGTATATCAGAAATGGTCGCTGATAGTACGAGTTGATTTGTCCCTCAATGAAGAAGGGATTGGGCTGCCAACCGTGGCTACTTGGATACCAGATGTCTCTTAGCGAATAGACCTGTACACTCTGGTATTGTTCTTGGTCATATCCACCATAGCTCAGCTCCGCATGGAGAAGGACAATAACAGGAGGCATGATAATGATACATGCCAGTATCACAGCTTGAACACGTCTATTCGGCAAATTGGTTCTTAGAGTCGATAGCATCTCCCACACGCGGATTTATCTTCTACACGAGAGAATATACAGATTGCTATTTGGATATGGGTTCTGTCATCTATTCCACAACAATCTCAACTGTACACTTACTTTCTAAAGTTCCTCGAAAAATCTTCGAAACGGTCAAGGAGGTCTTTCCTGTTCCAACTGTCTTGAAGAACCATTTCCCTCTCTCAGCATCTCCGCCTGTCCAACCTGGATATTTCATCTTCTCAGGATGGAGGTACTCGGTTTCAGTACGGAGATGCCTTAGAACAGACTCATCACCAATCTCGAACTCCATGTTCTCGCCAACAGATCCATGACGAAAGAACTCAAAGAAGACCTCCTCATCCAGAGTGAGTCTTACCACTTGTCCGTCCTCGGGACGCTCTATCATCTTGACCCTATTCTCGTTTGGTTTCAAATCATCACCTACTCCCCAAGCTGTCTGATTATCGACTTTCTTTCTTTAATTCTTCTATATATCACATAAGCCACAATCAATCCACTCGCTCCACTGATCACGATTATCAAAATGGTTGTTAATTGAAGACCCCCCTCTACAATTGTTGGCATTCCTGGATACCAGTGTACGAATATCACATCGATGATATCCTCTCCCAGAGCTGTGTAATGATGTCTGAGATAGCTGAGTGTCCCATTCTCCTTGTCATATCGCATTTCCACGCGGACACTGATATCAGGGTCTCCTGGAATCACTCCCTCCCCAATCGTTCCCCACTCGTCCTCTGTGTCAACCAACGTCAGCCCTTCGGTTTCTGCGATGTTGTTAATCTCTGCGAGGAAGTCCCAGTCGCCAACTGGAATCACAAGATTAGACACACTCTCAACCAAGAGTACCGAATCATTACTCCTACGGATGCTTGAATAGGAATGAGGTAACTGAGATGAAGTGTTTATCATTAATTCAATGGTATCAAGGACCTCTGGTTGAACCAGTACCTTCTGACCAACTTCTAATGAGAAGATGAATGGAATCTGACTCTGTATCACCTGTTTGGAATCCTCATGAGCAAAGAATGCCCTCTGCAGAACATAGGTGAACTGCTCATCTGTGTCCACTCCCCACTCAAGTGTGTGGTTCGATTGAGCGATGACAGGTGTTCCTGTTGATATCAGTAGAAATGTCAAGAACAAAATGGAAATTAGGAGTCTGGACTTCATGCTGTCCAACTGGCTAGTCCTTTGATGTAATGAAGGTATTCATTCATGAAGGAGGTCCGAGTATCTCCAGTAGGTCTTTGATGTCCTCAATCACTATGGTATCTGCACTCACCTTCTCTTCTTCCTCCGGATCGCACCAAGTCAGGAGGACTGGAATCAAACCTGCGCGTGTTGCCGCTACAACATCATTCTCAACAATATTTCCAACATACATGCATCTGTGTGGATTTGTACCAAAGGCAGCCACGATCTTCACCAGCATATATGGAGAGGGTTTTCGATAGCCTGGGACATTGGTGAATTCTATTGCATCAAAGAACTGATGTATTCCTGAACCCTTCAGTAGATGGGTGGGGTCCGTGAACCTGTTCGAGGCGATTCCAAGTTTAAATCCTCTATTCTTCAGTTCCTCAAGAGCCTCTCTACAGCCCGTCATGAGCTCAGGAGTCGCGTCCTCATGGAAATTATCCCATTGTTTCTGATAGTCTAGCACGATATCTTCGCGGTCACTTACTCCAAGAACTGCTAGAAGCATCCTGTCATACTCGACCCAGTGTTCGTGGTCTGGTTTCCAATGGATGTCCACATCATTATCTATCATGTATCTTGTCAGCCACTCATCAGGTCCGCTGAGAGCAGCTATTATTTCCTCATCAGAGTAGTCTCTGCTCTTGTCGAACCCAACCTCAACAAGGAAATCCCTTGTCAAACCACACATATCGGAACCGGGACTATAGAGTGTTCCTCCAAGATCGAAGATTATCCCAGTGATACTTTCCAGCTTCATGGCGTCATGACATCTTGCACACCTACACTTGTATCCATCGCAAAGTACTTTGTCAGTCATCTCAACTCTTTTCAATGAAATCTGAAGTGGATACGTGACGAATCATGGACTCTATTGACTCATCCCTCCGAGCTGTTGAAAAGCATCTAGAGGACAATCCCGATGATGCCTCCGCATGGAACGCAAAGGGTGTCTTTCATGCGCAGAAACAGGAGTTCGGAGAAGCTCTTCGGAGTTTTGACAGAGCGCTGCGGCTAGA
>JAEORX010000157.1 GCA_016840685.1 Candidatus Thorarchaeota archaeon | reverse complement strand
GCCAAGATTCAGCTATAGTCAGCAGATTGTTAGATATAGAATTCAAAGTAGCTTCGTACGGAGCCAATGTGGCATCAATATCACCTGAAGCATTAAACGACTGAGCGAGGTCAAGGAATGTTGTGGCCAGAAAACCGGTCGCTTGTGAGATATTGCCAGGAAAAATCAGAGAGGAGTTATCGACTAGGTACTCGAAAGCTGGAAGTGCTTCTTCACCTGCAGCAATAAAGGCTGCAAGATCGGTTTCAGGCATCAGAGATGGTAAACTCTCCAAGGCGGTTCTATAGGACAGATACTGAAGAGTTGTTTGGATTTCAAGACCAAGACCAATGAAATAGAGAAGAGATGCCTTGAAGTTTATTTCATCATCTACTCCATCAAACTGAGCGAGGAAGGTTTTCAAACCATCTATTTTGATATCTTGACTCATCTCTCGAAAAGCGTTTTGACCAAACTTACCAACATAGGCATTTGGACTATTGGGAGAGTATATGGTTCCTACCCCAAGGAGCTTGTCTCGTATTAGTGGACCAAGCCTATCCGCGACAGGTTCTGAGGGTGCCTCCTTTGGTAGGAACGTGTTCGAAATGTAGTGTCTTTCCGACCAGGCATCAATTAGTGCTGTGTAGGTTATCGTCGTGTAATTCCCACGACCATCATCCGGAAAACCGAAGTTCTCCCCAAATGAACCTACTCCAGGGTCAACAATGGTAACAGAGGTTTCGGAGTCGTTGTATCCTACGATAAGAACACCATGAGCTCCTCCTTCTGCACCAAGGTTTCTCAAGTAGTCATAGTCATAAGCTGGAAGACGCGCAGGATCGACACTGATGAGGAGTGGATACCCACTATCAATCGTTTGGCGCATAAGGTCAAAAGCCTCAGTCTGTCCATCAAGAACTCCTACCGTTAGTCCTTCGCTCTCCCAGACTTGTACATTTTGTTCCAAATTAGGAGTAGTATCGCCAAGATAGATTGTATAGTTCACACCGTAGAGCTCAGCAAGAAAATGAGTTGGCTCAGCCTGAGTATACAGTGTTCCAGGAAACATGAGCCATGTGTCATCAAAACGAAAATAGGCGAATGAAAAGCCAACTGTTGATGCCGCAAAGACATCGTGTAATGTCAGGTCAACACCAGCATACTGCATGGCCATGGCAGTTGCAGCCCATGCGCAGAATCCATTGATTTCCTGCCAAACATAGTCAAGAGCTGGTAGTAGTCCAGAATCTGCTACAATGAAAGATGATTGTTTCTCTGGTAAGATAGTGGAGTCCTGCGAAAGAACAGGAAGCACAATCAACACAACTAGAATCATTGCTGTAGCCATAGAAATCTTCAAAGATGCCAACTCAGTTCCATGCATAGTTTGAGAAATCATAAGGATGTCGATACGACAAATGCATTCCCAAAAGGAATGTTTATGCTACCATGATGGCTGTCTTGTCTTAGAAATTGGAGACCTTTGCCATTGAACTATCATCTTATCTTGACCCGAAGGTGCAACCTCAACTGCTTCTATTGCCATGGTGGCGAAGAGAGTGGACCGGATATTGAGATTCTATATTCATTTGATGACCTAGCGAATTTCCTTGCAAAGGACACTGATGTTCAGCTCATGCTATACGGAGGAGAGCCAACTCTTAGAGTACCACTGATAGTTCAACTCATGGATCGATTTCCTCAAGCGCGGTTTATGCTTCAGACAAATGCCTTACTCCTGGATGAGATTCCGCAAGAATATGTTAGGCGATTTCATTCAATCCTTGTGTCAATTGATGGTACTCAGGAAACAACAGATTGGTATAGGTCACCAGGCGTGTATCAAAAGGTACTGAAGAATGTAAGATGGCTGAGAGAGATTGGATATGAGGGAGACATAGTTGCCAGAATGGCGGTTTCAGAGCAGACAGACATCTATCGAGATGCAAGACACCTACTTGACCTCAGAGAGCCCCATTTTGATCATGTGCACTGGCAACTCAACGTTGTATGGGCTGCTGAGGACAACTGGAATGACTTTGACAAGTGGGTAAAGGAAAGCTACAATCCTGGTGTTACGAAACTTGTCAAAGAATGGACAGATAATATGTCAAAAGGCATTGTTGAAGGTATTGTACCTTTCATGCCGCTCATGTACACATTGGTTACAGGCAAAACATCGGGGATGAGATGCGGGTCTGGAATCGATACATTTGCGATACATGTAGATGGCAAGATTGGCATATGTCCAATCTCTCCAGATTGGGAGTTCTCGATAGTTGGGAACATCTGGGAATCCAAGCCCAAGGACCTCGAAAACTGTATGCACGTTGATGAACCCTGTCCAAGCTGTAGCGATTTTGGTCTATGTGGAGGGAGATGCCTTTTTGCCAATAAGCAAAGGCTCTGGGGAGAGGAGGGATTTGAGAAAGTGTGTGAGGTTTCTCGGCATCTCTTTGATTCCTTGAAACATCATGCTGGCAGCGTCAGGGAACTCATCAGAGAGGGAGTCATAGCCATTGAGGCATTTGACTATCCGGAATTCAACAATGGCTGTGAAATTGTACCATAGGAAAGGCACATATCTGCAAATAGCACCTCACCGCAGGAAGACGATGAGATCTACTCGAGAAGTACTTGAGAACCTGATATCTGGGAAAATATCTATTGATGAAGCAGAGAAGGAACTCAAGGCGCTGGTATTAGCAAGAATTGGCGACATCGGCATGATTGATGTTGATAGACAGGAAAGAACCGGAGTCCCTGAGGTAGTACTTGCAGAAACAAAAACAATAGAGGATTTGATTCAAATTGTGCAGATACTGACTCAGAAAAATGGCGCTGTCCTTCTCACGAGAATGAACCAATCGAAACTTAATGCCATTAAGAAGGCCCACTCCGATCTGGTCTATGATTCTAAGGGTTCTGAGAATCACCTCACAGTCTTCATTCATACAAAATCTTGGGTCGAACCCATAAAACAGGGAAAAATCGCAATACTCACAGCTGGGACGTCAGATGTAATATACGCCCGGGAAGCAGAAGCAATTGCGCGGTTGATGGGTGTTGAGGTGTTGACCTTCTATGATGTTGGGGTCGCTGGTATTCACAGATTGATTGAACCAATCCAGAGGATTGTGGAGGATTCAGTTGATGCTGTTGTCGTTTTTGCAGGGATGGAAGGCGCATTACCCACTGTTGTCGCTTCCCTTCTCGACATACCAGTGATTGGAGTGCCCGTCCCAGTAGGGTATGGATATGGCGGGAAAGGTGAAACGGCTTTGGCATCAATGCTCCAATCATGCGCACCAGGACTTTCGGTCGTCAATATTGGAAATGGACTAGGGGCAGGCTCTGTTGCATCCCTTATAGCAAAAAGGTGCGCGAAGAAAAAGGGATAGCACTACTCTTCCTCTTCCATGGGCTGCTCAGTCAGATCTTTTTGCATTATCACAATCTCTTCACCAAGTCTATCGATGCGTCCAATTTCGACATATCCCCCTCGTTCATAGAATGACAATTGTTGTTCAACAGCACCATAGACCTCAATCTCTATTCTTTTCGCATTCATGTGTGAGAGTAGATTCTCCGCATAGTCAACGAGCATTGTGCCAATTCGGCGACCACGGAATTTGTTTCGAACCGCTACCCTAGCTATGACACCAACTTGTCCACGGAGACTTACTCTCATGGTTCCCACGACGGTTGGACCAATAAGTGCCACGTACTGGTTACCCATCTGTATATGGCGCGAAATCTTATCAAGACCTTCCTGAAGAGCACCAGGTTTCCGTGAGAGCTGTTTCATAATTGGTTGGTAGGCTTCCTTGATAATCTCCTTAATTACATCTACCTCTCCTAAATCTGCTTTTCGAATAGCAACTTCAGCGTAGTTGTATATTGGAGATTCCTCCTCTAAGGCGTATCACTAAGCGTATAGAACGTTTAGAAATAAATCATTTGGGACGTGTACGTCTAACAGGCTTTATCAACACTATTGCCTTCGTTTCATGAGTGTATAAAGCTGATGAATATCCGTGATATAGGAAAGCATGATAAGAAGTGGATAATTGAAATCCTTAGTGAGAGTTGGGGATCAAGCGTGGTTATTGCACGTGGATTGGTTCATCAGGCTGATCAACTACCAGGATTAATCGCAGAGATTGATGGACAGAAGGTTGGTCTACTTACATACACAATAGAACCAGAAGTGCTTGAAATAATAACAATCAATGTTCTTAGAAAAAGAGAGGGTGTTGGGAGAGCCCTGATGGAAGAAGTTCTCCGCATTGCCAAATCAAAGGGTTGTTCTCAAGTACGTGTTGTAACAACCAATGATAATACACCCGCAATCCAATTCTATCAAGCTATTCAGTTCGAGATAGTCGCAGTCCGGAAAGGAGCTGTTGAAAACTCTCGGAAACTAAAGCCCTCTATTCCTCTCACAGGTTTCGAAGGAATACCAATCACAGACGAAATCGAACTCGAGCGGAGTATTACTTCTGATGTTTTGGATAACAACACGTACCTTTAATACGCCATGGGAATATCAGATACTGGTCAGGAGGCCACCATGTGACAAGTAACAAAAAGAAAGAAGATGAAGAGGTCGCAGAATCTCAGAAACTGAGCCCACGTGACAAAAAAGAGATAGAAGAGGGGCTCTGTGTGAACTGTGCTTTGGTTTCAATATTGTTCACAATTTTTCTTATGGTAGCTATGGTGCTATAGAACAAGAAAAGAGGGAGAGGGTCTCTGAAGACCCTCATTTCAACTAATTATCCTCGTCTTCCTCGTCGTCATCGCCCAGACGTTTCGCTTTGCCAAGACGACGACTAGAGTCAACGGAAAGTCGTCTAGGATCAGGCGCAGATAAGTCATGGCCGGGCTGCCCCTTTTTAATACCTTCAGCAGTTTCACTAGGCCATGCCTCTCCGGGATCTGGTGTCCTATCTGCTATCTCTTTATCAACCTCTTCTGGTGCGAAGGTTTCACCTGCTTCTTTAGCCCGTGTGACAATGCGTTCTGTCCTTTCATATCTAAGATAATATAGGGCTGTGAAAATTGCTGCAAGTGGGAAAGCAATGAGCTTCGCAACATCTCTAAAGAGGAAGAGGAATTGTGGATCATGAAGAACACTACCGGCTTGGAACCAGTTCCAGAGTTGAGTTGAGGGATTGGAAGCCACAGCAATTATACTGTCAACAAAGAAGAATCCACTTGCAAGGAAGAATGTAACAAGTGGACCAAAATCGCCGGTTCTTCCACCAGGTTTCTCAGCAGCTTCAGTAGCGGTCCGACCGATACCACTCAATGCATAAGCCAAGAAGAATATAGACATAGCAATATCCACTGGAGTCATTCCAAATGCGTTGAGTCTTCTCATCACATTGACAAGGAAGTATCCTGCATAGAGTGCAATGAAGTTAGTCAATAGAGCGATATTAAGGGCTGCACCTTTTCCAACATTCCGAATGAATGACAGTAGCATAACAAGCGCAAACAACCCCATTGCGGCATAGGCTACAATAAGAAAGTCATACTGCAAGAGGATATTTGTAGTAGCTTGAGCGAAGATACCGTTTATTAGTGTACCAACACCAAAGATATCATTCGGGATCAGATACAACGCAAGCAGTGCCTCAGCGGCAATCAGTCCCAGACTAATGAGAAGGAGAATGAAGCTACCTGTGCCCAAAAGGATTCCTCCTTTTTTGGGTTCAGCAATTGTTGCAATCCTCAGACTAGTTCTTGTTGATAAATAGCCTTGGAATGCAATCCAACCGACCCAACAGAATATTGCAAAGAAGAGCATGGTCGATGGACCTGTCAATATTGAAAGGAATACAGAGATAGCAAATGAAACAACCATCCAACTGAGACCTTTGAGCTCCGTGGTTCTACCTCTACCTCGTCTTGTCAACCATAGTCTGTCAGCACCCAGACCTGTCAATAATGAGCCAAGCGCAAAATAGATTGTACCCGCAGAGCCGATGTAGGCAAAGAAGTACACAAGAGCTGACTCTAGAGGTGTGCCTGCATATGTACTCATCAACCATGACATGAACAGACCAAGGAAGGTAGTAGCCACAAACACAATGAAATATGCGAGGTATCTTCTTTTTCTAAAGAAGACACCAATACCATCAAACAACGGGATTCCCAATGATTTTAACCTCCCTAACTATGCACGAGAGAGGGTCTGGACCGATATAAGGTTTGCAGATGTTTTCATCCGAGATTTTCCATCCTGTCAAAGATAATAAGAAGGTAGAGTGCTGTCTGATAATGGGGCTGTGCGCCAAGATGGCTATACGTGTGCTAATGGTAGACGATGA
>JAEORX010000156.1 GCA_016840685.1 Candidatus Thorarchaeota archaeon | reverse complement strand
GACCATTTTCCTTTCTTCGAGAAAGGATTCTCAGGAGCAGTCTGTGCCTTTGAGTCAGGAGCAATGATGGATGTAACGTATCATACTGGCTTTGACCAGTATGACTATCCTGAGTTTGATTACAATCTCTGTAGGGAAGTAGCAGCAGCTATAGGAGGGAGCCTATCCTATATTATGGGTCGGACCTATGGGGAACGACGGGAGTTCAACTTCGACTACATAATACAATCTGCACGGACTGAGCAGCTCTACATCCCAATCACTACATCCACCAACATAGAAGTTTCATGTAGGTGGTTTGGAGGCCCTGCAACATTTTCATTGCTGAATCCTGCTGGTGAGATAATTAATATAGCTGAATTCAACGACGCATCAGCGTGGGAACCGACTGAGTTGTTTAACTCATCTGTTTCTAATAGAGGGCTCTATACACTTGTTTTGAATAACACAGGTGACAGTGTTGTTGGTTTTGAGATTACATACTCCTATGATAGTGACATAGACCACAATGGCATACTTGACAGTCATGAGTTCTGGATAGATCAAGCTTTGTTTAGTCGTGATTTAGATATGGATGGTATATCGGCAGCTGATGAGCTCTTTCTAGGGACTGATGACAATAATGTTGACTCAGACTCAGACTCGATGGATGATAAGTATGAAGTTGATAATGGCTTTGATCCAACCAATCCTGCGGATGGAAACGAAGATGAAGATAATGATGGACTTACAAACGCCCAAGAATACACAGCAGGACTAAATCCTTTCTCGGTAGATTCAGACTCTGATCAAATGCCTGACCTATGGGAAGTAGAGAATGGACTGAATCCCCTGTTTGATGACTCATTGTTAGATCCGGATGATGATGGAAAGACTAACTTAGAGGAGTATCTTCAAGGCTCTAATCCACAAAGACAAGAAGAAGAACCAATTTCCATTGCAATTTACCTTACATCATTTGTAATCATAGCAGTCGTTGCCGCGGCCATTTGGGTTCTCTATCAAAGAAGAGGCTAGCTTTCATCTGTCGAGTGCACGGAGATCTGTCTAAGAACATTGAGATTATTGGTCAGCTGAAGAAAGCTCATGATATCCTAGCATAATGTCATGAGCGCGCAAATATGGGAATTATTCATATTCTAGGAATAGTTCGACTGATTGTTATGTAAGAGTAGATGGATGAAACTAAAGCTGTTAGAGCAAAGACCAGGAGAATTATCGGCATTTCCCATCCGAAGCCAAGAAGCATTGCTGTTCCAAAGGACCCAACAGCGATTGCAGTATCTCCACCTGCCGAGTACATAGCCATACCCTTGGCTTCAGAGTTAGTGGAGATGGAGGATACAAATGAGTTGAGTGCTATATTAGCTGCTGCAAATCCTAGACCTACTATGAACGCAGATACGATATAACCATAGAGCCCAGGGAAGAAGACCAAGAGAGCAGTCCCACACACAACGAATAGAGCCCCCATAGTGGCAATCCAACCATAGCGAGAGTTCCCAGTTAATATGCCACCTAATGCAGATCCGATAATCTGTGCAAACGCAAAGATCGAGAAGAAGAAACCTGGATTGTCAATACCATTTATGGTAGCAATCTCTGGGGAGTAGCTCAAGAGAACACCAAGTGTCATGAATAGGAGGAAAGCAGCAAATGTTGGGACTAGCACAGACCTCTCAGGCAGTCCTGAAACAGGAATTTCGTGGGCAACTGCAGGTGGGATTGATCTCCAAGCATAGATTGAGAGTATTGTGCATAACCCACCAGTCACGAAGGCTAAATTGAAACAGATTGTGTAAAACTCAAGTGACTTTATTGCTACAATCAGACTACCAAAGAGCGGAAAAATGAGTAAACTTAATGAACCGAAAACATTGAGATATCCAAGAGCTTCGCTAACTCTTGTACTCTCAGTATTTTCCACAATCATTGTGAGTACCGTCACAGTGGAGAGAGCCCACCCAAATCCCTGCACAGCTCGGATTGCATATATTATCAAGATGTGAGAAGCCAGGGGATAGACTGCTAATACAAGGGTTACTATGGCATTCCCAAAAACAAGTGCCACAGCATCATCTATTCTCTCAATAATCCAACCGGAGAGAAATCTCGATAGGACCGCCGTTAGTGTAAAAATACCAAATGAGGTCCCTAAGGCACCTGCATCACCAGATATGAATAGTATGAAATCCTGAAGAGCTGTAAGAACTAGATTGTATGCTGAAAATAAAACAAATGCAATTAGTATGACAAGTTTTGTCGTTCGAGAGATTGATTGTCTGGTTTTCATCTGGCTTGGTCACAGGTCGGCTAAAAAGACCAGCCTTGTTATATCGTTGCTGGCCACAAAATTAGACCTCTAGCATTTTGATTAATATTCAATATCACAATAGAACTTCATCAAATGCACCGTATCTCTTTTTAAACACGAACCACATCGAATTATATCTTATGCCAATCATAACTTCAAAGAGAATACTCAAATCTGAGTACGATGTTATCGTCATTGGAGCAGGACTTGGAGGATTGACAACAGCAAGTCTTCTTGCAAAAAGGGGAGTGAAGGTGCTTCTTGTAGAGCAGCATTATCTTCCTGGTGGAGCCTGTACAAGCTTCGTACGAGATGACCGCATCTTTGACGCTGGAGCTGCATTGATTTTTGGTTTCGGGACCACAGGGTATAATATTATCCACAATCTGATGAACTACCTTGAGGAATCAATCACAGTCATACCACGGGATAAATTCTGGAGGTTAGACTTTGCTGGGCAACCCCTCCTGTTTTGGAAGAATTTAGAATTGTTTCTTGGTGAACTCGAGAGGCTCTTTGAGAGTGAGAAGGAAGAGTTGCGGGAACTTTATTCATTCTTGAGGAAGTTCTATAGCGATTATATTGAAGGGAAGGATTTACTGACACCCCCAAGCGAGATGTCTAATCATGCAAAGCTGAAGATGTTTTTCTCTTCCCCTCGGCGAGTGCTTAAGCTTGGAAGATTATTATCTATGTCAGCTTATGACTTAATGAGTCCGTATATCAAGAGTCAGAAGCTTTTGGAATTCTTCGACAAACTATGTGCCAGTTATGCGTACACCAGTATGAAAGAAACCCCAGCATTAATGGCGCTAACAATGTTCACTGACAACCATGCTGGAGGAACCTACTATGTTGCGGGTTCAGCTCAAACGTATTCCAATGCTCTTGAAAGAGCAATAGAAAAGAACGGAGGAACCATCCTCTACGAGAGTTTAGTCGAAAGGATTGAGTTTGAAGATGGGCGAGCATGTGGGGTTAGGCTTGCAGATGGTACATCAATAAGATCAAATCAAGTAGTGTCTGGTACAACTGTATGGAACCTCTTTCACAATCTATTACCACATGAACTAGTCACAGATGAACAAATAGCTTGGGCGGACTCACAGGTACCGACCTATCCAGCAATGGTTCTCTACGCAGCTGTAGACAAGAAGGTCTTCCCTGAGGACATCAATGCAGTGGAGTACTATGTTAGGGACACAACCCAGATTGAGATGGGTGATATCACTTTGTATATACCAAGTGTCGATGACCACAGCCTTGGACCTGAGGATGAACATATTATCACTATGTTTTCACCAGCGCCAAACCAGAACTGGCCTCGACCGTTTGAGGCAGAGTATCAAACTCCAGAGTATGAGGCGAGAAAGAAAAGGCAAGCAGAACTTGTTCTGGATGAGGTCGAAAAACGGATTCTAGGGTTCAGAAGTGGGATTAAGTATCTGCATATCGCTACACCATCGACTATTGAACGATATACGATGAAAAACTGGGGTTCTGTAGGTGGCCCAAAACAGATGATTGGACAGGAATTGACCAAGCGACTTCCTGCAAGGACTCCTTGGACAGGAGTCTATGCATGCGGAGACTCAACGACGATGGGGATGGGCATGCCTGCTGCCACTGCGTCGGGTTTTGGTGCAGCCAACGTCATTCTCCGCACGATGAAGAAGAAAGAGTTTCATAGGAAGAAGTTTGAGCACGAATATGTGACATATGTTGAATCAAATCCAAAATCGGTCTTCCCAGATATAATCGATGGCAAGGCTGAAAACGCAAGTTACATCGCACGAAAGTGCCAGCATTGTGAGAATCCAGCATGCAGAGACGCATGCCCAGCTGGAATGGATATTGCAGGATTCATTCGTCGGATCGAGGCACGGAACTATCTTGGAGCCGCACGTCTTGTCCGTGAAACGAACCCATTCGTAGAGATTTGTGGATATGTCTGCAGTGCTCCTTGTGAAAGCGTTTGTAAACGGTTAAGTTTCGACACTGCACCTGTTCAGATCCGCGAATTGCATCGTTGGATTGCAGAGTACACAGGAAAGGACGAAGATTCTCAACCTGTTAGACATATCAAAGGAAAGAGTGTTTGTGTCGTTGGGGCGGGACCTGCAGGTCTCACTTGCGCGTACTACTTGGCACGTCTGGGATATTCTGTTGAGCTATTGGATTCCAATAATACTCCGGGGGGATATCTGCATGATCTCGTGGAACAAGGAAAACTTCCCAAAGGTGTGCTTGACAAAGAGATATCTCAACTTATGCTAACTCGTATAGACTTCAGAGGAAATTGGTCATATACAGATGATAAGCTCGAAATCCTCAAGGAGAATCATGATGCAGTGTTCTTGACCGCGAAGTCGGATAAGACTCATCCTGAAGGGGGGGGTGTCTTTACAGGAGGAAAAGCCTACTCTGACAGAGAGAACCCCTATGAGCTTATTCATGCAGTTGCCGATGGAAGAAAAGCGGCTATGAACATTCACTTGATGATAGAAAAACTCTGATGATGGAAGACCTTGGTTTTGGCAAAGAGATACCTGCTAAGATGAGAGTATGATGTGAATTGAAGGTTTCATCATACTCTCAAGCAGAATGCTGTCAGAATGGAGCAAAAATACCTGCGAAAACAATCCATGCAAGTAAAGTCTTGGCAACCAAGCTCAATACAATGTACATTCTTTCTCCGTAAAGATAATCCTTCCACTTACTGACCTTCTTGTATTGAAGAAGCATATTCAATGCGAAGATATTGAAGAGTAAGAAGTACATGAAGATGATGATGTACACAAAGGTTGGTGGTTGAGTCTCCGCCATACTAATTGCTGCAGTAAAGTAACCGAAGAGAACAAGCCAAGGAGTGAATCCAGAAATACATCCAAGGATGAAGGGACTCCAATTAGTCTTCTCGGTGTACTGATTGAGTTTTTCCATTAGGTAACCAAACATAATCATCATAGCATTCAAAACAACAATCATTACCAAGGACCAGATGTCCCAGATTCCTAGAAGGAAGGTGATAAGGAAGATCATCACTGAGCTCGACACAGAGTATTCATACCATCTGTAAGGATTCATTCCCCTCTTGAGATTGTCCACATACTTGTCATTCAAAGGATAGGCTATCAGGAAATGTGCAAGTGCAGACATCAAAGGAAATGATGCAAGAATTACACCGATATTTGTCAACGTAAACAGTACAACAGGTGTTGGCTGTACGAGAAATTCAAAGGGATCAAAACTAATAATCTCAAAATCGAGATATATGGTGTAAACGTCCTGTGACCATTCCAAGGTTAGTCCTAAAAATAGCATCAAAATACCGGTTATTAGATGGAGAACTCCTGCATAAAGATTGAACCTTTTCAAGTATGAAAATGATATTGGGGAGTCAAAAGGAATCTCTGTACTAGTTTTATCATTCATTTTAATCGTGAAACTTTGAATTCACTTGGATAAGAATTCATTGGAAGTCAATGAATTCCCATACAATTGGTGATATAGTACATACAGAATTGCTAGCCAAATCGGAATTATTGGATCGAAACCGAGTAGGAGGTAATGGATCAATATTCCAATTGTAAAGAAAGCAAGCAGATTATTAGCTCCAGACCAGAGTAGATCCATGTTACGATTATCGGCATGAGATTTATACAGCTCAAGCATTGACGGAGCAAGAAATGCATACCAGACTGCCAGAAAGAGGAACCATGAGTCTGGATAGACCAGAAGTATTAGGAAAGACATGTCTGCGAAATGATGAAGATAGTTCTTTCTTCCTGAAGGAGTCCTTAGAAACCTAACATAGCTTCTAAGGAAAATGAAACCACCTAAGACTATGATTATGCCTATTTGCAGAAGAAATGTGTCTGCCAAAGGTATGAATGCCAAGATGAGTTTTGTAAGACTCGTACTATGCTGTCCTGTGAGGTCTTCGAAGAGATTCACCTCGATGAGTCCAGTGAATGCTGCTGGATATACGATGAAATACAGGATGTTGGGAATCATACTGATGAGAAATCCAACCAGTGCTCCTGTGCATTGTCTAACAGGAAGAGCGAATTGAAAACGATCTGTCATCGATAG
>JAEORX010000016.1 GCA_016840685.1 Candidatus Thorarchaeota archaeon | reverse complement strand
GGAAATGACCTCTTCATGATGATGCATCCTGCAGCAATCAAGACTGTACATGACCTTGTGGATTGGATGAAGGAGCGACAAACAATCAAACCAGAAGAGTATCCAGACTGGACAACATTGACAATACCGGAGGGAGTCTAATGGCTAAGTTACCAGGTCCGCTCGAGATTTATCCACTCCTCCCAGGGACAAACTGCAAAGAGTGTGGAGAAGCAAATTGTATGGCTTTTGCTACAAAGATGGCTGAACACACAGTGAAACTCAAGGCGTGCACTCCTCTTTTTGATGAGATGAAATATGCAAAGAAATTGGAGAAACTCAGAGATCTGGTTCGGCCACCAGTCAGAGAGGTTGTAATCGGGACTGGAGAGAGAGCTACTAGCGTTGGAGGAAAACTAGTCCTCTATAGGCATGATCTGAGATGGAGTAATCCGACTGCATTCTTCCTTGATGCACCAGACACACTTGATGCAGAGGGTCTAGCTGCAAGGGTGAAATCCATAGAAGACTGGACCTATGTCTATATTGGTACAAACCTCCGCTTAGATGGGATTGCTCTTCGAGGAGTTTCTCAAGACCCAAAGACCTTTGCCACAGCTGCGAAGAAACTGACTGAACTGACTAACTGGCCAATAATTCTTTGTTCCTTGGATCCGAAGATGCTTGTAGCAGCAGCTAAATCAATAGTAGAAAAACGTCCTTTACTCTATGCTGCCACTTTAGACACATGGGCAGAGGTTGGCGAGTTTGCAGCAACACATAATCTACCACTTGTGGCATATGCACCAGGGAGTCTTGACAATCTTGCTTCGCTTGTGAGCACGCTTCGTGCTATAGGCGTAGAGGATATTGTTCTTGACCCAGGGACTACTTCTAGAACAGGTCTTGGAAATACAGTTGATGATTTCACGCAACTAAGGCGTTCGGCAATAATCGAAGACAACGAGCTACTAGGGTATCCTATACTTGGCACTCCAATTTCAGTCTGGGCAGATTATAAGAAGGACGAGGCTCCTGAACTAACTAAATGGGATGAAGTCTTAACAGCATCAGCTCAGATTGTAAGGTACGCAGACATACTTATCTTGCACAGTGTAGACATGTGGACTAATCTCCCGATTACATTCCTCCGTAGCAACCTCTATACAGACCCAGTAAAGCCAGTAGCAGTTGAACCTGGATTGATGGAATTTGGAGACGTAAATCCTGACTCACCTGTTATGTATACAACGAATTTTGCTCTGACATACTTTACTGTCGAGAGTGACATCAAGCAAGCAGGCGTCAAAGCATATTTGCTTGTAGTTGATACAGAAGGAATGAGCGTTCAATCCGCCGTAGCAGGACGAAAGCTCACAGCTGATGGAGTAGCAGAAGCTCTCGAGGAATACAAAGTCGCTGACAAAGTGAACCATAAAATCTTGATCAGTCCAGGGATGGCAGCGCGAATCAGTGGCGAAACTGAAGATGTCAGTGGGTGGACTGTCAAAGTTGGTCCACGAGATTCGAGCGGAATTCCAAAGTATTTACAAGAGGGCAAATGGAAAGAGGAGTGAAATCTGCTAGTATGAGAGAGCGTCTAGTAATTTCGATATCAGGCAAGGGTGGTGTGGGAAAGACAACAGCAGCCGCTCTTCTTACACGAATTGTCATTGAGAAGACAAAAAGAGACCTTCTCGTTGTTGATGCAGATCCTGTTATGAATCTGCCCAGAGCTCTTGGAATTGAAGTTTCAAAATCAGTCGGTTCAATTGCGACCAAGCTACGACAAGATATTGATAAAGGTACATATTCTGGGGAGGTTACAAAGCAGGATGTGCTGGAAGGAGAGATTTTTGAGGCACTCATCGAGAGCCCAAAATTCGATTTCTTAGCGATGGGAAGAACAGAGGGCGAGGGGTGTTATTGCTATGTCAATAGGCTCCTCACCCAGATTCTAGATACTTTGAGTAAGAACTATGAAATCACATTGCTGGATATGACTGCAGGTCTCGAACACCTAAGTAGACGTACTAATAGAAATGTAGATGTTCTCATTATTGTAGTGGACCCATCAAGAGCTGCTTTTGAGGCCGCTTTGAGGATAAGGGACCTAGCAAAGGAGGTTCATATTGAATTCAAGAAGATTGTTGTGATTGGAAATAGGTTTCCTGTAGAGATGGAGGAAGACCTCAGGAGCCAGTTTGAGGCTGAAGGGTTACAACTCATTGGGATGATTCCCAGTGATGAAGAACTCATGAAAGTAAACTACAATGGAGTACCATTGTTTGAGCTCGATGGAGAATCACCTGCAGTGAAAGCAGTAGAATCCATAGCCGAAAAACTTGGCTTGCTCAGTGAAGTCACACTGCTTAAGTTACTCGGACAAGACTCCTAATTTCCCCAAAATTTAACTCGAAACGCTCAAATCTATTCGTTTGGACTGGTTACTTTAACCTGAGGCGACTAAAAATGAATGCCAAAGGAGATTGGACTGAGAGATACAAGAACAAGATTGTTACCGCTACCAAGGCCATTTCGAAGATTAGAAGAGGTAGTCGTATTTTTCTCGGAACAGGCTGCGGTGTCCCATTTCACCTTGTTCAGGAATTAGGAAAGAATGCAAACAAGATGGCGGATAATGAGATAGTCCATCTACTCACAATTGGTAACACACCTTCTGCAGATCCGAAGTTCCAAACACAGTTCAGGCACAATACATTCTTTGTATCAGACAATATTAGAAATGCAGTTTCTGAGGGTCGTGCAGATTATACACCAGCACCATTATCAGATATTCCATTTTTCTTTAGAACAAGGAGGATACCACTTGATGCGGCATTGATACAGGTCAGTCCTCCAGATGAGTTTGGTTATTGTTCACTCGGAATTTCCGTAGACATCACAAAAACAGGAGCAGAAAATGCAGACTTGGTGATTGCGCAAGTGAACGAGAGAATGCCTGTCACCCATGGTGATTCCTTTCTGCATGTGAAGGAGATGGACTATCTTGTACCCTTTACTGAACCCCTGAGAGAGTTTGAATCACCAGATGTAAGCGAGCGGAAAAACCGTATTGGTGAGTATGCAGCGAAACTAATAGAGAATGAGTCCACAATTGAAGTCGGTATTGGTACGGTTGCTAAGGCAGTCACTACGAACCTCATCAATTCCGCAGTCAAGGACCTGGGAGTACATACTGAAACATTCAGCGATAGCATAATCGACTTGATCGAGAGTGGAATTGTCACAAATATGAAGAAGAGTATCAATCGAGGAAAGGTCACTGCAAGTTTTGCAATGGGTACAAAGAAGCTCTATGACTATGTGAACAACAATCCATTATTCGACTTCAGAGACACATCCTATGTGAACGATCCATATATCATCAGTCAGAATAGGAAAATGGTGGCCATTAATTCAGCTCTGGAGGTTGACCTGACTGGTCAGGTCTGTTCAGACTCAATTGGTCATGCGTTTTATAGTGGAATTGGAGGCCAAGTGGACTTCATTAGAGGAGCCTCCAGGTCAGAAGGTGGAAAGTCTGTCATATGCCTTAAATCTACGGCACTTAATGGAACAGTTTCGAAAATAGTCCCACGTCTTAGTGAAGGGGCAGGAGTTGTTACAACACGTGGCGATGTGGATGTGATAATCACAGAGTATGGTCTAGCCATGCTTCGAGGGAAGACAATACGGGAGCGTGTCCTATCTCTCATTGCCATTGCACATCCAGAATTCCGAAATGGACTTCTTGAAGCAGCCAAGGATATGCGATATGTGTTTGAGGATCAGGTTCCATTTCTATCAAGAGGGACCTACTTCCCAACCGAATATGAAGCACAGGAGGAGTTTGAAGGTCCAGAGGGACCAATAACTGTACATGTGAGACTGATTCGACCAGATGATGCAGATCGAATCAAAGGTCTCTTTTATGGACTCAGTGAAGAATCAATCTTCTTCAGGTTCTTGACTCCTCTCAGAAGCCTGCGTAGACAGACACTTCAGGAGTTCTACTATGTTGACCAGGAGTCGGACATATCCCTTGTTGGGGTGTTGGGACAGGGAGAAGAATGCGAAAAAATCATCGCCGCTGGGAGATACTTGTTGAATAGAAGTACCAACCAAGCAGAGTTTGCTCTTCTTGTGCAGGATGAGTATCAGAACAAGGGGATTGGTACGTTCCTATTGAGTCAGATGATGCGGATTGCAAAGAGCAAGGGTGTTAGTGCGTTCATTGCCTACGTACATCCAAAGAACATCCCAATGATTGACTTCATTCACAGAACTGGCAAGCTGATTGAGAGTAAGCTCAGCATTGAGGACGACCAGTACACCTTCCTCCTCAATCTATGAAAGATAAGTGATAACTCCTCAATGTTGGTTATACTGGGAAATTTGCGAAAAGGTTGATAGAAGTGATAAACACTACGATGTTGTGACATTGTCTTTCAATGAACGATGCCAGAGAAGGGCTCGTTTCTCCATATCATCGATGTAGGATTCCTTTCCTTTGCAGTATCCATCAATGTCCCAAGGGAAAACCCGTGCGAGATTCAATTTTAGTTGAGCATATTCTCGTGCATCTTCTGGATGTGCAATCATGTAGTCTCTGAATGCAAGGTGGCGTTCCAGACCAATGTCCCCTGATTGGAATGCATGAACGTGGTGAGTACGGACATCATTAATATTGTTTTTACTGAAATAGCGTCTTCTAGGAATTCCAAATTCTCCCCGTGGATCATACCCAAGTTTCATCATATCATCGTTGTAATCATCGATTTTTGAAATGCTCTTCACTTCTAAGAGAATGTCTATGATTGGTTTCGCTATCATTCCAGGAATTGCCGTACTACCAATATGAAAAGTGGACTCAATTTCGTTTCCGAGCACTTTTCTCAATTCAACAACTTCTAACTGATACAATCTTGGCCAATCGTGGCTATATGGAACAACTTTGACTTCTCTTTTCATTCACACAGCCTCGGATTGATTGTTCGATGAGTATCGCGTAAATCATCTATTAATCAATGTCTGTTGGACACCAAAGATGTCAAGTAACGAGTTCTGTTTTCCAGAGATGCAAAATATCTGGGAACCCTGCTGTTATGTACTTGGAGATAAGCTAATAAGAGAAAATCTCTGACCCTGATTTGCCACGTAATCTATGGCCTAGGTGGTGTAAACTGATAGTTTCTAATCTATCAGGTACAGTGGTAACATCAAGGATTGTGGCTCCTTGGCCGGGGGTTCGATTCCCCCCCTGGGCCCCATTTCTATAAAATAGCGGGTTCTTCAAAAAAGAGAGAACGAACTTTACTTCTTAGTAGATAACCAATTACTAGGACACTTAGTGGTATATTGATGACGAGTGTAGCAAAATCTGTTTGCCCAATCGGAAGTTGATTGATGATATTAGAGAAGAGAGTCCCTACCAAAAGCCCTACTAAAGAAAGAGAGTTAGTGATGATTACTCCCCACCAAGCAATCTTTCGAAGATCATCAAGATAATATCCCATCGCCATCATAAGAATACCAGCGACAACAGGAAAGATAGCAGATAAAGAGCCCAACACTAGAAGCACTACACCGGATCCAACTAATAAGATTCCTTCGATAATGCACAGATCTGCAATCAATTTTAGACCTTTAAGGTCGTGAGCCGACATTGATTCCTTCATTCCTATTTTCTCCGTATATTCCATCATAATATAGTTTCTAATATTTCATAAATCTGTAGCAAGACGCATCCAACATTCTAGCGCTTTCTTTGCATACTTTCCTGTTAATTGCAGTCTAGCTTCGGATGGTGATAGTATTTTCAGTTCCTTTACATCATCACCAGCTTTGGGTTTGCCTGCAAGTACTTCGGAGATGAACACCATGAACACCATCTCTGTCTGGTTTCTCACTAGAGGATATGAAGCTAAATAATCGGTTACTCTAATTTGCAGGCTGGTTTCCTCCTTAACTTCGCGTATAATTGCATCTTCAAGTGACTCTCCAGTTTCCACAAAACCTCCAGGAAGACCCCATAGATCTTTGTTCTTCGAGCTTACAATGACCAATTTGTCATCTTTGAAGACAAGAGCTGCGACGACAGGAACAGGATTGTTATAGTATTTCTTTTCGCATTTTGAACACTCGTAATCCCATTCTTGACTCTCACAGGGCAAGAGTGGACTTCCACATTGCATGCAAAAATGATGTTCCATTTCTCAATCCTCGGAAATATGATAGAAGAATGGTGCTTGAATCTTTCCCATCGAAAAGAGCTATTCTCAATTTGTTGATGATTGATTGAATAGTAAAGGTTAAAGGCAAATGTTAGAAATATATAACGTTAGAAATAGTTAACGTTGTGATGATAATGAGGATCAACATGGTGAGTCTCCTGGGATTTTTGGGACTGCTAGGATTTCTAGGGCCCATCACTGGAAATCTTGGATTTTATGGTTTCTTTGGATTTCTTGGATTCCTCAGCGCTTTTGGAGGTACAGGAACTGATGAAAGGATTGATAGCAACATCAATCGTGCATGCAGAAACTCCTTCATCCTATTCGTAATTACAATGGCGTTCTCTCTTGTCTATCTCGTTTCATTTGTAGCAACCACAGCATTTCCAATAGTATTCTCTATTCTTTTCGTTGGAAGTATGGTGTCCTTTGTTTTTTCCTATATTTATTATGATAGAAAAGGGGAATGAACTTCTTGATGAAGACTCGAATGAAAGAACTCCGGAACGAATTAAATCTGACACAAGAGGAATTAGCTAGGCAAGTGGGAGTTCGACGAGAAACGATAATATTTCTTGAAAAGGGCAAATACAACCCATCCCTGAGGTTAGCCTACAGGGTTGCAAGAGCACTAAAGACCAGAATCGAAGATGTATTCATATTCGATGAATAGATTCCTTTGCGAATGTGATGATTTAATATCAGTTAATTTCGAGCATTTGCACGGTATTAATCCTTGGCTTTTATTGGGTGTCCTAGACAGTGTCTAGAGCATGTTTCCTCCTTAGACAAGGCTATAAGCCTTCCAAATCGAGCCCTAGCTTGAGGCGTTACTCAACAAAATGATGGGGCTTGATAGTTTTGACCCTTTCACAGGAAAGAATTCAGTCAGAAGAGACCATACTATCAAGTGGGCTCTCTACAAGACGCACTTTCCTAGGCCTCAATAATTCTCTCTGGCGTGTTGCCTTAGTAGCTGGTATTGCTCAATTATCAGTAAGTATCTGGACTTGGCAGTTTTCTATCTCTCTTGATTCGTTTCTGTTCCCCTGGCAGATTGGGATAATTTTTGCGGCAGGCGCTCTTGCTGGACTTGCAGGATACACAATGTCAGGCACACTGGCTGATGCAATAGGAAGAAAAAATGCACTCCTTATTTCATTCATTCCGCAGTTGGTCGGGTTGTTCTTACTTTATCTAATACCAGTTTGGCCATTCATCGTAGTTGCTTATTCCCTCCAATACTTTGGCTGGAGTTTCGTTGTTGTGATATCACGAACAATACCAGCAGATGAGATCTCAGCTGACACAAGCCCTGCAGCAACAAGAAAAATTACAATGGTCTTGATGCCTGCTTATGCAGTTGACGCTATGAGTCCTATCATAGCAATCTTCTTGCTCCAAGCAGAAATGCAGATGCATATACTTCTGCTAGTAGGTTTGGTTGCAGCATTCGCCGCAATGATTCTTACTGCAGTTTTTGTACAGGACACATATAATCCAATGATAACATATGGACAAGGGGATACCTTCGAGAACCCTCTAAAGGAAATTGGAAATCCTTTCTGGAAATTCACACTCGCGATGGTTGGCTATTATGCAGCATATGGGATGGCAATCCCCTATCTTGGAATCTTGAGCGTAAATGATTGGGGTGTAAGCTTGGATTTCTTTGCTCTATCTTCAAGTGTATTTTCAATTGTCACCGTCCTAGTAATGTACTCTTTAAGTGGTATTGCTGGGCGTAGTACAAAAATGGGGTTGGTTCTTAGCTTAATTGCGAACTCAATCATTATGATTGCAATTGGACTTGGTTCTGGAGCATGGTTGCTCATACTTCTGAATGGATTTTGGGCAGGTCCTGTAATTGTTTGGACAGCAACAGAAGGCATGTTAGTAGTCAATGGCGTACCACCTGATATGAAGGCAACTGCACTTGGCCTCTTTTCATCAACTACCTCTGCTACAGGGTTGGTTTCGGCACCTTTAGGTGCATTTGTATGGACCATCTCAGGAAGTTTGAGATTTCTGTGGATCCTTTCAGGAGTACTGGCAGTGATGTTTGCCATCTTGACTTGGTTTGCTTTGAAGAAGGTTAAGATACATTTTGGAATAATGATGCACATGAAAAAGTAAACACAAAACGTTCGCCCAACAATAAACAGCTAGTAAATGGTTCTAGACTCGTTTTTCCTTTCTAACATGATCTCGCAATAGGCCGAGGCCTGCTCCCGGTTCGGTTCAGAAACCAAGGCCACCATTGGTAATTGCAGCACATGGGAAAGCGTCATTGAGGGTTGCTGCAGAAAATGCAGACACTTGGGTTTCATTTGGGGCTGATTTCGGATCACCACCAGAGCTTGTTGTTGAAAAAACGCAGAAATGCATTTCGTATCTTGACAAATATTGTGAAAGAATCGGACGTGATCCAGGGTCTCTAAGACGATCATTATTGGTGTTCGGATCTGAGGGAAACACCGCATTTGCATCAGAAGATCAGTTCACAGAAATTATAGACAGATATGCGAAATTGGGAATCAATAACTTCGTGTTCTTTTACCCATTCTTTGCTCCTGACCAGACCCCAACGTTTGAGAAGATAGCTATGCAAACTATCCCAAAACATAGAAAGAGTTGAGGGACCACCTTCCTTCGTTGCATTGCAACTTGAAAAATCAACCTCTGAAACTCGTGCCACAATGTATTTTGCGATGTTACACCCTCACAGTTCAACAGAGGTCTGTTCATGGGTGAAACTATCATTCTGACGCAATCAGAAGTCCAAACCTGTCTATCAATGAGTGAGGCAATCAATGCTGTGAGGGAGGCATACTCATCCTTTGCAAGAGGGGGTGTGCAGATGCCGCCTGTGCAGCATCTTGACATTCACAAATACAATGGAGAGGTTGATGTCAAGTCAGGATTTATTGAAGATTTTAGACTAATAGGCACAAAGATTGCCACGGGTTTCTATGATAATGTAAAGAAGGGACTACCTCCTGGAATCGCGGTGATTGTCCTATTGGATCTAGAGACGAGTATGCCTTTGGCAATCATGGATGGGACATATATCACTGCATACAGGACTGGAGCTGCTGGAGCAGTTGCTGCGAGTGTGCTTGCAAGGAAGGACTCACAAAAGGTGGGCATCCTTGGTGCAGGTACCCAAGGTCGAATGCAGCTTCTCGCCCTCAGAGAGTTGTTTGACATTCAGAGTGTCAAGATATGGGACATCGATAGAGGAATGGCCAACACATACAGGGATTGGATGACTAAGGACCTCTCGATTGACATTCATGTTGTAGACACACCGGATGAAGTGGTCCCAGACTCTGATATACTTGTGACTGCAACTCCTTCAAGAAATGCTCTCATTAAGGCGGACTCGGTCCACGAGGGGCTTCACATCAATGCGATAGGCGCAGATGGCCCAGGAAAGCAGGAGTTAGACCCTGAAATCCTGACTCGAGTGTCAAAGATCGTCGTAGACAGTCTGGAACAATGTCGTAAGATTGGTGAAATTCAACATGCCTTGAATAGAAGACTGATTGGCGAATCTGATATCCACGCAGAGATTGGTGAGATTCTTATCGGGAAGAAACGAGGAAGAGTTGCTGATGATGAAATCACGCTCTTCGATTCCACAGGACTCTCAGTTCAAGATATAGCAGCTGCAAAGATAGTCTATGAAGCAGCTAGGAAGATTGGATTGGGCAGGAAGTTCAACATGTTAGACTAGAATAAAGAAGAAGAGGATCCTCAAAAAAAGAGAAAGGAAGCTCTATCTAGACAATCTAGGTAGAACTTCTCATTTTTTCCTTGCTAATCCTTTGTGATTACCTGAATGCAGCCCTTGTGGAGGGTATCAGTAGGTAGATCACAATTATCAAACTGACAGCTAATGAAAGCAAGTTCACTAGATCAGTGAGATTTCCTAGTACTCCAAGGATTACGCCCAAGAGGTTAATGATGAGCGCCCATAACCACGCCCATCCCTTCAATGTGTATAATCCATAGAATAGAATCAACCCAATGATACCAATGATCAGTGGGAAGAATGCTAGCAACATCCCAAATATTGGGAGTAGCATTGCTCCAGCCATAAAGGCAAGAGCACCTAGGGCTAGCCAGGATATGGCTGAGATTAGCTGAAGTATTGCTAAAATCAGAACTCCGGTTGGTTTTCCAGACATATGTCTTTCCTCCGAACCACAACGAGTGTTGTGGGTTGGTTTTTTTCAAATACATTATCTCATATAAGGTAAACGTGCGTACAACAAAAGACGCGCTAGATACATCATGATGCATACATAAACAGGGAGTAGAGTAAAAGAAGATAATCAGCGCTCCAATGACTTCAGTGCTAAGACCTCATCTTCAAGGTCCTCAATGCGATGAGTCATCTCAAGAACCGTATTGAGTAAGACAGAAAGTAGGTATCCATAATTGACTGTATACCTGTTTTCCTTCCGATCAATAATGTTAGCTTCCTCAAGCCGTCGGGCTGCATTAGTGATAGACTGTTTTGATACACGTCGCTTATCAACACGACTATCAACATCCTTTCGAACCAGTCTAGGTTCCACTGGACTTCCTTTAAGGTCCTCTAGAAGACTATAGAGGACCATGAGTCCCGCACTCATACGTGGATTCATCAACTTTGCAAAAGTCAATTCAAGGTCAGATGTCATGCTTCTCTTCCTACTCCCGTGTTTGAATGTGTGTAGTAAACGTTCAGTCCGTGAAAAATCTTCTCTTAATACTACAAACAGTCGATAGGGCTATTTGAAACCTCACCCACCAATAAACGTTTACCACCACAACTCGCACTACAAAAACAATGATATCTAGGTATGCATTTGATTCTTTGAGCGTGTCTTTGAGTAGTGGGCGAATTTGAACGGATAATATTCGTATCAGTGATACACACTGATATTGAAAGTGTTGAGGAAGCAAGACGCGTAGTTCGAGAGATGAAACCAGAAGTTGTGGCTGTGGAACTGGACCATGAGAGATATCACCAATTGATCAATCCGCCTACTGAAACAGAAACCTCAGCTACAAGCAGAGGAGATATGGCTCACGACCTAATGCAACAGCTGGCACTTCTGGAAAAGAGCTTGGGGGATATTACGGGGTCTGATGTGGGTGATGAAATGCTTGCAGCAATTGAGGAGGGAAGAGCCATTGGTGCAAAGATTGCCCTTGTAGATCGCCCCATGATTGCTACCGTTCAAGCAATGATGAAAGTATCAATTGATGAAATATACAAGCTGACAAGCATGTTGCCTGATGCAACAAAGGATATAGAGAATGGAGGGGCAGGTGACCTGCTTGCAATGCTCAAGGAGGACGGAGCTGTTGAAGACCTTATGGAGCAGTTCCGAACAGAGTTCCCTGGTTTGGCAAGTGTGCTCATTGAGCAAAGAGACCAATATGTAGCAAAAGCGTTGCATTTCATCTTGAATGACTCAAAAGGATTAATTGTGGCAGTACTGGGTGCGGGACACATAAAGGGTGTAAGAGCTGCGTTGGATAATCTTATGCATTAGAGATTCAGAGCTTTGATTAATTTCTCAATACCTTCGCCTGTTGTTGAACTAACACGAAAGACTGGAATTTTGGCATCGACCTCACGAATATCAGATTCAAGAGCGTCTACATCAAACCCAAGGACTTCAACAAGATCGATCTTGTTTATGATCACCATGTCAGCATGTTTTATCGTGAGTGGATGCTTTCGAATCATATAGGGTCCTTCAGTGACGCTAACAACGACTATCTTCTTGTCAACGCCCAAGGAGTAACCTGCAGGACAGATTAGATTCCCGACATTTTCGATGAATACAACTTGATAGTATGATAAATCCACCTTCTGAAGGGCTAATTTTATCATTCTCGCATCCAAATGACATGCTGTGCCAGTATTAATCTGAACTGTATCTATTCCATGAGATGCTACACGGTCAGCATCTATCGTTGTGGCGAGGTCTCCGGCAAACATCAGAATGCGGTATTTCCCACGAAGGTGTTCACAGAGGGCTTCGATCAGTTGTGTCTTGCCAGTCCCCACTGACCCCATGATGTCAAAGGCGATTACTCCATGCTTCTTGAGGGTTTCAGCATTGATGGCTGCGGCATTCTCATTGGCTCCAAACAGGTCTTTCCGAATGTCGATATTGACAGTTTTGCTCTCTTTCTGCTGTTTCGTCAAGCTAACTTATCCTCCTGGTTCAGACAATTCATGAATCTCACTTTCAGAGTATAGATAATCTCCCACAATTGGTCTGATGATTTTCATTTCAACAATGAGTGCAACCACAGCCCAGAGAAATGCCTGGGTCATATCAATGGATGCAGCTATTAAATTGACTATGATTGAGTCAACAAATGAGTAGAAGAGCGTTATTGTGGGTATGAATCCGCCAATGATCCCACTACCAAGAACAACGAGGATACAATATCGCACACTATCACGTTTAGAAAAATGGATTGCATAACCGGAACCAATTCCTAAACAAATGTTCCCAAACATGGGAAGGAGTGGTATCTCAGTACCTGATAGAGCGCCTGAAAAACCCACAATAGATCCGATTATAATCCCTCCAGGCAGCCCCCCAATTATTCCCCCGAGGATTGAAAACATGAATCCGGGAGTTAGAACGACCACATCTGGAATAACTGGAATTTGGATTGCATAGCGTACAATGATGCCAAGAGCTGCAATCACCGCAAGAGTGGTCAGTGCAACACTGTTCCTTCTTATGGGTACAATGGACATTGGAGCTAGCCTCATGGCGTTCGCGGCCAGCTCTGTAACAAGAAGCTTTTGGTTGCCTCATACCATTCATCTAGTTGGGTCAATATCTCTTCCCGGACATCATCAGTGGATTTAGCACTATACTCGTAGTAGTATCCACCCCTGTCAATAAAATGCGCGACACGTTCCACCAGGTTCTTTTTATGAAGCTTATTCAAAACACGTTGAACTGTGCTCCTATCTTTCCCAATGAGTTCGCCTATCTCCTCTACAGTTTTTGGACCAGAAATCAGTGAGAAGTACGTGTCTATCTCACTATTCCTGAGGCCGAATGCACAACACAATAAATCAGATGGTTTCTCGAAACTCTTGGTGAAGAGTCCAACCATTGGCTCCCTTACGCTCATCGAAATCGAGTTGACATGTATTCAGATGCTTTAAAGGGTTGTGTAAGGTATCTGCACAACCGGCGAGAATGATAATACTGCGTTTCAAATGGAAACGACACGAGTTGAAAGTGGTGCATGAGCATGGACTTCAGTTCATTCCACAATCAAGATCAGGATGGCTGGTCGAATCCTGATGTAGCCCATCGTAGACTACAACCAATCAATCTCGCTCCACTCAAGGGTGCTATCGAGTCAGATCCTGTCAGAGCAAGAGTGTTGAAGGTACTCATTGAAGATGGGAATTGGGTCACTACAGCTGACCTACTCAAGGCTGCGAGACAAGAACGACCGATTGTGGGAGCTGTGACAATTGGTACCATGCTCAATGGAATGAACGAACTAGTTTCATCAAGGTTGATTCTAAGCAGGACTTCCTTGACCTCTGGCATTGATTGGGCGGAATGGAGAATAAATCCAGACTGGTTAGAGCCTACTCGGAAACTCCTCCAGATGATGAGACGTCCCAAGTTTAGACCAGCATCATCCGAAGATTTTCCAGGAAGAAATGAAAGACTCCTGGAAGACTCAACCTGATTTGTCTTACTCATATATGAGTAGTTAGCGTATTATGGGTAAATTAATAAGTAGACATCTATGGCATCAGGCTCATGGTCGATATCACCACCCGTAGAACAGCAAAAATGCTTGACCAGCACTCTGAAGACGAAGACCCTGAGGAAATGGATTTCTCAAGGAGCTCAGTGAGTGCGGAGAGAGTGAAACAGCTTGTAACAGCGAGTGTGCTAGCCTCACTTTCAATTGCTGTTGCACCAGTCGCTTCCTTTGTGCCAAGGATACCAGGATGGGGCATAGCCCTCTTTGATCCTGTTTCAATCTTCTGGGTCATAGCATTCCTCGTAGGTGGCCATTGGGTGGGTTTATTGAGTTCAGTTGCTGGAACCCTCGGTTTGTTCCTATATGATCCAACTGCTATCGGACCAGTATTCAAGCTACTTGCCACCCTACCAATGATTCTGATCCCATTCGCCGGGGTGCAAAAGCTGGGTAACGGGGGAGGGGGGGAGTCCCTTTCGAAACCGAAATTCTACGCGACTTTGATGGTTGTTGCTTTTGTGTTTCGATTGATAATAATGATTCCAATAAATTTGGTCTATGCTTCGATTGCTCTGCCTTTTTTGACCATGGAGTTCGTTCTTGGGTATGCCATTATTCTGAATGCGTTCCAAAGTATATGGGATGCGTTAGTTCCATTTATCATAGTGCATAAGACGGGTATCTTCAAGAGCTTTGGAATGTGGTGAAGCGACCCCAACCGGAATTCGCTTAAATATACAGACGCGACATTCTAAACTATATGTCACCCTGAAAGAGATGAAAAGTCGTGCGTCGTTGCGAATTCTGCGATAGTCCGGTTCCAGCGGATGCAACTATTTGTCCAGTCTGCAAGGAAACAATAGCAGAGGAAACCCTGGAGAGGATTTTACCAATCCTGAAGAGACCTGAGTCTCCTGAAGTCAAGTTCATGGGGACTCGTGAGAGGCTCTGGGGTGTGATTAGAAGACCATCATCCACCTATCGGGATATAGGACAAAGACCCGATGCCGCAGGCCCTTTTGTGATAATACTGATCAATGCACTGATTTTGGCAGGACTCTTTCTCTCTTTGTCCTCGAAGATCACGACAAATGTAATTCTGAATGCGACAACAATGGAGATTGGGCAGGCAAACCTGCTAGCTACTCCACAGGGCAGCATGGTCTGGATTGTTGCGCTGGTGGGGATGATGCCAAGCATTATGATAGGACTCATCTACCTCATTGTTGGAACTGCATTCGCGCACTTTGCCTTCAAGGTAACTGGTGGCACAGGAAAATGGACGAAGAGCCTCTCCATTGTTGGGTATAGCATGATGCCTGTTATCTTGGTGAGATTGATAGCGATTTTGGCCGTTATTATTGCGCTTCCGCCCTATCCAGATGTTGTTGACTTCATGAATCAGGGAGCTCTGGATACAATCACACCATTAGTAATAAACTGGGCATACACATCTGGTATTTGGTTCACAATTGATATCATTACCACAGGAGCGTTCTTGTGGACAGGGGTTCTGCTGATTTTTGGAATAAGAGAAGCCCATGATACATCAACCCTGTGGGCGGCCTTGGTTGCGATTGCATGTGTGATTGTCTTGGTCTGGACATTTTGGCAAGCCCATTAGAATAGGATTCCATAGAGTGGAATGACCACGAAAGCGATTAAACCCACAAGAGCACCTACCTTATCTAGTGTGCTTCCAATCATAAGGGCCCGTTTATTATCAGGCCCAGTGAGGGGTGCAATCCCAGCTCCTAATACAATACCAGTGCCTAGAACGAGTAGTGGCCATAAGTCCCAACTCGCAAATCCCCAAATCCATATCAACACATAACTCAGAACACCAATAAAGTTGAGACCTGCTGCTACTGCCGCGGCCACATTATAACCGTAGATTCTAGCAATCGTACGGACATCCCGTGCTTTATCACCTTCAACATCTTCAGCACCCTTAATGGTTTCCCGTGCTTGAAGAATGAGAAATGCTGTGAAGAAGAAGAGCCAATGAGGTATTGGAATGGTATTGATTAGGGGAAATCCTACAGTTTCGCCAAAGGCGAACGCGCCATACAAAACTCCAAATGCAAAGGAAAATGCAACCATGAAATTTCCTGCAAGACCTAGCGTCTTCACCTTTGCCGCATAGACATAGCCGATGATTTGGAAACAGAGCACGATCAATGCGCTATATGGACCGGTAAGAATAGCGAACAGAAGACCCACAATGCTCAGAAATGCCACAAACGCCCAAGCCTGCCTGATTGTCATTCTCCCACTCGGTAGTGCTCGATGTGGTCGATTGATTTTGTCAACTTCAATGTCAAAGATATCGTTCACAACATTTCCACCTGCTGCAACGAAGAAGTAAGTAACATAGCCATAGATGAATAGCAATAGATGCGTGGAAAGAGTACCAATTCTGGCTAAATTATAGGCCATTGCTACACCTGCAATAACAGTCAAACCACCAATGAAACAATTCTGTGGTCTGATGATTGAGAGCCAGGCCATTGGGTAGAAACGCTTGGAACTAGTGGTTTCAGAGGACACATCTGCCATATATCAGTCCAACCATGCTCTCCTGAAACCGCTTGAATTAAAGACTTGTGGAGAGTGTTAACTAGACCCAATCACTCTTATTGAGTCTGCAATGCGGATATATGGAGGAAAAGTAATGATTGATGATCTTCCGAGAGAGCAATTGTTGAAGCTAATAGATGCTTATGCAAAAGCCTGGCAAGCTATGGATGGTGCTTATTTTCTTGCTTTGGAGAAGAAGTATGGAATGGATGTCGCCATTGAGATGGACAAAGAGGCCTGGAAGATCTTTTCCCCCATTGAAGCTCAAAGAATCATGAAGGAGTTTGACATTCCCCACGGCGGAGGTCTCAAGGCACTTGAACAGGCTCTTGGATATCGAGTCTATGCAAGATTGAATAAGCAGTCCATGGAGTGGATGGATGAAAAAACCCTGCAATTCACAATGGATGAGTGCAGAGTACAGGTGGCTCGAAATAGGAAAGGGCTGCCAGATTTCCCATGTAGACAGGTCGGAGAAATTGAATATAGCTTTTTTGCGCAGACCATTGATCCTCGAATCAAAACCCATTGTATCTTCTGTCCTCCTGGAGAACATCCCACCGATGCATATTGTAGATGGGAGTTCACAATGGAGGAGTGATGCTCTGACGAAGGTTCTCTTTGGTCCTGCAGGGTATCCAAGTGAAGCACGCGGTAATGTGAAACGTGTGTTCTCAATCCTACACGAGGCGGGATTGGATGCGTTCGAGTATGCAGCAGTCCATGGGCTAAGGACCAAAGAGAGGAAGGCTGAGGAAATTGGGGATTTCGCTAAGAAATTTAAAATCTCTATGAGCATGCATTCAGCCTATTACATTAGTCTTGCTTCCAAGACACCACGCATTCGGGAAACTTCCAAAGAACGATTGGTGAAGGCTTTAAGGTTCGCCCCCTTGATGAGGGTAAAGCGTGTCGTGTTTCATCCAGGATTTCCGGGTGGTTTGAGCGAGGATGAAGCGCATATGGTCATCCGAGATGCATTGCGAGATGTATGGGAAGTGGCAGGTGACAGTGGCGGGGGAGCCGTGCTAGCTCCTGAGATTGCAGGTAAGCTATCAGCATATGGGTCTGTAGATCAAATTATTCGATTATGTCAAGAGGTTGACGGATGTATTCCTACCATTGACTGGGCACATCTCTATGCAAGAAGCCAAGGTGAGATAAATGATCATGATGGCTACCGTAAGGTTTTGACCCATTTTGAAGACGAGTTGGGTGAATTATTCATCAGTAACATGCATTTCCACATAAGTGGAATCACATTTACTGACAAAGGTGAAGCTACTCATCAACCACTTGGACAGGAGTGGGGCCCAGACATACTACCGTTGATTGAAGTGGTCAGGGAGTGTGGATACAAGCCTACGTTCATAAGTGAGTCAACAAATCCACTTCAGGGGGCACTCTATGCTAAGTTCCTCTTTGATGAACTGGAGAAAGAATGACGATGACAAAACTGGCATTTGTGCTTGGTTCAAACTGGCTACTCAGCATAGCTGAGCTTCTAGTCTATATTGGGGATAGAGGGTTTACAGGCACCTTGGTGGATCACTCAAGAAATGCTGCCATTGTCGATATCAAGCAACGACTAGAGAATGACCAAATCATCGACATGCAATCATCACTTGGAGGAGCCTTCAAAATTGGTAAAGTCATCTGGGAATACGACATCGACCTTCCGGTGAAAGCATATCCTTCAAAGAAAGTTGCAAGCAAAGAGAGTCTTAAGGAGATACGTAAGTGCCCATGGCTCAAGATTGTCTGGCCCAGAGTAAAAGGAAAGAAGATTCGATTTGGCGTAAGTACCTATCCAATTCTTGATGACCATTCCCCAATCAACTACAGAAGATTCACAAAGGGGATGAATGACCAGATCAAACAGCTCTTAGGAGAGAGTGGTGCGAGAAGGGCAGACTATTACGCATACGATGAACCTGATAGAAGAGTGAAGGAGAGACTAAATATCGCACTCTGGCCTAAGACAATTGCGCGGAACTCATTGCTCACTCCACCCAATGCTGAGATACTTGCCATCTTTTCGGATCAGAGATTGTATATAGCACAGACTAGGGTTGTCTATGACTCTATGTTGCAGCAATATCGTGATGAGTCTAGACCGTTCGTTTCTGCAGAAATTAGCACGAGTCCTAAGCTCTGTAGAACCTTGCTTACCCTTGCCGGGGCAAGACCAAGAGACACAGTCGTTGACCCTTTTTGTGGGACAGGAACTCTGCTCATGGAAGCTGCAATTATGGGTATGAAGTGCATTGGAGTGGATATAGATGGAGACCAGATTCAGGGAGCCCGGTCAAATTTGAAATGGCTCGCAAAAGATCTTGGTGAGAAGCTCGAGTATGATATTTTCATCGGTGATTCTAGAGAGCTATCATCAATAATCAAAAAGCAGGTTGATGCTGTTGCCTTTGAACCACCTCTAGGACCCATCCACAAGACACCCCCTCAAAGGAGTGAGGCTGAAGAAACCATCAAGGAGCTTACTAGGCTCTATCAACAAACACTCAAAGAGATATCAGCGATACTTCGACCTGATGGTCGAGTTGCTATGACAATTCCTGTGATAAACACATACAATGGCCCGATATCCATTGATTTCAAAGATTTAACGAAAGAAACAGGATTAGGATTGTTCAGAATGTTATCTGCAGACTCCATTAAAACTAGGGCAGACATTCATGAACGTCTGAAAATCAGACCCGGTCGAGAGTTAATTCCTGAGAGAAAGCGAGGGCAAATTGTACAGAGAGCAGTCATAGTTCTTGAGAAGTGATTAGAATAAGTATCTAACAACGTCATCAAGAATTGCATAGGTCTGTAGTCTCTGGATGTCATGTTTCACATAAGGCATGACATGGTCAAACAACATATCCCTGTAAGCCTTGGGTGTAACTATCTCACGGACAGCCTTTCCGAGAAGTCGAAGCAGCTCCTCTAGACAATCTCGCAGGTTTTGATAAGCAACAGAGTTGACATCAATATCGAGTACTTCGATTCCAGCAATGTCGATTGGGACCCGAGCTAGGAATGGGTATCTGTCCATCAAGGGTTCAGTGAAACCTTTCATCCGGCTGACAATAGCGATCTTCTTTTGTTTGCCGCCTTTTACCTTCATAATCCCTCTAAAGATATGACTATAGACTTCAAGGCAATCCATAGATTTTCCAGCCACGAGACTCTCGTCTGTAACTTCATATTGGGTGACTAGCTCATCGATGAAGTTACCAAATTTCTGGAACTTGGTTGGAGACCCCAGCCAATTTTTCAGTATTGTTGCAATGTCTGAGTTTTTCGGCACCTCTCGGTTCATAAACTCATTCAACGCGTATTCAAGCATGAAGCGCATGTGGCCAAGTCTAGCTGCCTTGGAAACCACCATGACGAACAGAAGATATTCATTTGCCTCCCAGACATACCTATTTGTTTCTGTATCAACAGTCTTGAGGGTTTCATTTGATGCCTTGTCAATGAATGTGTGGGTCGCAGAGAGGAAAGGTGCTATCAGGTCCATGTCCAGTTTAACAGCATCAGAATAGCACCGAGCCACAAGGTTCCTACCACTGCCTCGCTCAATGAGCCAGACACCCAGTATGGACTGCTTGACGGACATGGTACTTCGCACCATTAATTTTGTTGATACCTAAGATGATAAGCCTATATACGACGGGTGGAATACAGGAGTAAACTTGGAGTAATTTCGAAAAATGAAAGAAGGAGGGGAATGACCCCTCCTAGGTAGTGGATATATTTAGCCTTTCCACCATTTCCTTGTAGCGGTTCCTAACGGTGACCTCAGTCACACGAGCTGTGCGAGCAATCTCAAGTTGGGTCCGTCTAGCGCCTGTGAGGATGCTAGCAACATAGATTGCAGCAGCCGCCATTCCTTTAGGATCCTTGCCAATTGTGAGTCTCTGCTCTCTCGCAAGATTGAGAATATCAATTGCTTTCTTCTTTGCTTCACCTGGGAGTTCAAGTTCAGTACCAAAGCGGTGAACAAACTCAATAGGATTGCTATGTGGTATCTTGAGATTCAGATACCGAAGAATGAGTCGAACACAGAGGCTGAGTTCCTTCCGTGTGATGTGTATATGCTCTACAATCTCCTCAAGAGGACGAGGAACTTGATGAACTCTACATGCCAGATAAAGCGAGGCGGCAATCATCCCGAGAATGGTACGACCACGGGTCAGCCTCTTTCGTAGGGCTTTCCTGTAGATCACGGCGGAGGTCTCTCGAATCGAATACGGGATACTCAATTGAGAGCTTATTCTATGAAGTTCAGTCATCGCAACAGCAAGGTTGCGTTTGTCAGAGGAGTGCACCTTGGTTCGGATCTGCCATTTTCTGAGTCTGTGTATCTCTGCTCTTCGTGTCGACGTGAGCTTTCTTCCTGATGCATCAACATTCTGACGACCAATGGTAGTAGTAAGACCTTGATCAAACTTACTCCAGTCAGTAGGGCCTCCTACACGCTGTCGTGCATTTTGCTCATCAGCTGTAAAAGCCCTCCATTCTGGACCAGTATCTATAGAATGGTCCGAAAGAACTAATCCGCAACTAGAACAAATCACTTCACCACGAGTGTGGTCTATATAGACATCAACACAATTACAAGCAGAACAGACATAACTAGCCGAGCCAATTTGCTCTCTCTTCCTTTGGGTCTTTGAGTGTCTGCTGGCCAGTCCAATCATCTCCCTGCAGCCCACCTCATGAGTGGCACTGCGGTCAGAGCTGTGGGTTGATCGAATGCATCGATTCCCTCTGGCGTGGAGAGAATCCTTGTCATTTGTGGCGTTGGTGAGCCGTCCAACGGGCGAACGGCTACAGATGCGCACACAAAAACCAATATAAAGCCTTTGTAGATTATTTAATAATTCAACTGTTTTTTTGATAAATAGATTGCATGTGTTTATGTCATATCTATTTAAAACGAAATTTTTGAAACGAATATACAAAAGTACTTTCAATAATGTAAGTTGCGAAAGATGTTGATTCATTCAGATATCTAGCGTTTGATTTATGAAGAAACGATGATGAATCTCTCTTACTTCTGGGTGAGATATGCTTGACTGAAACCTCCAATAACCCTTGGGAAACCGTGAAACAGATAGTGGTGAAACTATTGTCAGAGACTTTCCCAGTTTCACGAGACGTCATCGTTAGCTCTATTGAGAAACCTCCAGATCCAGCGTTGGGAGACCTTGCTTCTACGATAGCTTTCTCCCTCGCAAAGGAACTCAAGAAGAGTCCAGTTGCTGTTGTGAAAGAGTTCGTTTCTAGATTGAAGTCAATCGCAACAGATGAACCAATAATTAGAGATGTCACAGCTAAGGGACCATATATCAATTTTTTCTTTGACCAAGGAAGGTTTGCTGAGCTGACCGTTACCAGTGTTCGTGAATTGGGAGATACTTATGGACGGAGTGAGGAATTCAAGGGTCAGAGAGCTCTAATTGAGTCCCCTGCAGTAAATCCCTCAAAACCTTGGCATATTGGTCATGCGAGGAATGCCATCCTTGGAGATACTCTATGCAACATGCTCGATTGGGTGGGATATGATGTAGTCAGACTGGACTATGTGAATGACCTGGGACTTCAGATTGCTCAGTTGATTTGGAAACTCATGCAGATTAATGGGGATGAAGGCGATACAAAATATGACCACTACTTGGGTCTGCTCTATGTTGATGTGCAAAAGGCATTTGATAGTAACGCTTCAGTTCAAGAGGAAGTCAGACAGGTTTCGAGAAACCTCGAGGACCTTGAGAGCGAAGAAGCCAAACTGAGTTCAAAGATGGTGACCAAATGCCTTAAAGCTCAGAACGAAACCTCATACCGACTTGGCATATATCATGACTATCAGGTGTGGGAGAGTGCAATTGCCCATAGCGGAATTCTTGAGCTGGCTCAGAAGATGATGCTAGAGTCAAAAAACATCTTGAAACTTGATGAAGGGGACAAGGCAGGTTGCATTGTTGTGGATCTGTCAGTGATTGATGAGTTCAAAGACATGAAGGATCCCTACAAGGTACTGTTTAAATCAGACGGGACAAGAACATATACAGGCGCTGATGTTGCGCTACAACTCTGGAAATTTGGGATAATTGAGGATCCATTCAAGTACTCACTTTTTGATAATCAGCCAAATGGAAAACCTGTCATGAGAACAGACCTCAAGGGTAAGAAATTGAATCTAGGTAAGTTTGACATTGTGATGAACGTAATTGGTTCAGAACAGGCACACCCTCAAAAGATGGTCTATACCATTTTGGATATTCTGGGCTACTCTAAAGAGAGTCAAAATTCTCATCATATCACCTATGAGTTTGTGGCGCTTGAGGAAACTGACTTCTCTGGTAGGGAAGGCACATGGATTGGGTACACAACTGATGATGTGCTTGATAGGGCAACTGAGCTTGCCAGGGTTGAGGTCGCCAAGAGAAACCCAGACGAAGATGAAACATTCAAGGACCTAGTCGCAAGTCAGGTAGGTATTGGTGCAGTGCGGTATTTCATGCTCAACGCTTCACCTGACAGGAAAATATCTTTCAGATGGAATGAGGCACTTGATTTCAATGGTGACGCTGCACCATATCTGCAATACTCACATGCAAGAGCTCAAAGGATTTTGGAGAAAGCAGAGGAAATACATCCATCTGAGGTTGATTTAACTCTCCTCTCAACAGACGCAGAGTTTGCCTTGGTCAAGGCAATAGCACAACTACCTGAAGAACTGCTTGAGGTAGTCAGATCTCTCAAGAAGATTGTTTGGGGGACAAGTTTCACATCAAATCGGTTCACAGCATACACCTACGGGCTTGCAAATCTGTTTAGCAGGTTCTATGACTTATGTCCAGTGCTAAAGGCAGAGTCGAACCTCAAGAATTCACGTCTTGCGCTTGTTCATGCATTTAAGATTGCCATGGCCAATTGCCTGATGGTTCTTGGAATCCCTGTTGTAGATAGAATGTGACTTATCCAGATGTCACTGTTGCAGTTTCAACAACGAAAGAGGGGCTTATCATTGACAATGTTACTTTAGTATCGCCCCCAACCATGTTCACATGCTGCAGGAGATTACGCATGTTAATGCCAACAAGAGTATTTTTGAGTGGGTGTTTGAGTTCCCCATTCTCGATATAGAAGCCCTCGTATAACATTGCACTGAGGTCACCAGTGGTCATATTCGGTGTGTCAGCAGTGTTTCTGCACAGGACACCTCGGTCAATCTCTGATACTAGATCATCCAGTGTTCCTCTCCCAGGGGAAAGAATGAAGTTTGAGGGAGCGATTGATGGAAGACCCGAGTACGAAGGTCTGCTGGCATTCCCGGTGTTTTGAACCTGATCCTTGTTCGCGGTGTAGCTATTGTGTAGAAGTCCTTTCAGGACGCCCCCTTCAACTATCGCGGTATGTTGAGAGGGGTACCCTTCGGCGTCAAAGGATCTTGAGCCCAATCCAGCGGCCCGAAGAGCATCATCGATGATTTCCACATTCTCAGAGGCTATCGAATCTCCTAGAGCATCTGAGATGTATGAACGTCCCTTCTGTACTTCTTCTGCGCTAACTGCACCAGCAAAACCTCGGCCTAATACAGTTCCTGCTCCCAATGGCGCAAATATCACAGGCATATCTCCACCCTCAATTGTCTTAGGACCTAGCAGACTTAAGGTGAGCTCAGCCGCACTCCTCCCCACATGTTCAGGATCTATCTCACTCAAATCCCGAGTTATTTGAAAATCATAACTCTGGGTCTGGTCGTCTGTTTCTTTGACAACAGGGGAGGAATATAATAAAATGAATGTTCGGGATTCCGAGAATGAGATGCCTAATGAGTTTACCACCGCATTCATCCCAGACGAGCTCTGTACACCTGCGAAGATGGCGTAGCCATAACCTTCGAGAGATTGTTTTGATGCATCAATCACTCTGATTATCATGTCTGCAGTGGCTTCTGAGGAAAGCTCTGCGATGTTCGTGTCATACAAACCCTTCACTATTGGATAGGATGATTCACACGATGGTAAGCTTATGAAATCAGGATCAGCAATTGATGCTTTCGCAAGTTTTACTGATCTTGTGACTGCTTCCTCTATATCCTTCTTGGCTAGAGTGGTGACGAACGCAAAGCCAATCTTCTTACCTATCACGGTTCGAATTCCAATCCCAGCATCCCTTTTCTCTTCTGCATTTCTGATTGCGGAGTTTTCGGCTTCAATAGAAAATGACTTTGATTGTCCAACGTAAGCCTCAGCTTGTGATGCTCCAAGTTTCTCAGCTAATTTCACAGCTGATTCAGCAATAGTTAGGAGCTCTTCTTTCACATCACATACCTCCTACTGGCATCTGCCTGATTCTAGCATGGGGACCCCCAGTCGTTGTGGGAACACTTTGACCATCCTTGCCACATACTCCCGCCTCCAATTCGAAGTCCTTCCCAATCGCATCAATCTTTGCCAAGACCTCGAGAATATTTCCAGCAAGTGATACATCCCGGACCATTACTCCTATCTCCCCATTTTCAATCATATATCCATGACTGGCTTGGAACATGAATTGCCCCTTTGCAGATTGAGTGTAACCATAGTTGAAACTACAAAGGAGAATGCCGTTCTTTGTATCTCTGATGAGCTCCTCGACACTCCAGTTTCCGGGTTCCATGAAAGTGTTGCTCATTCTGGGTAGTGGTACATGCATGAAGGACTGAGCTCTTGCAGCTCCGTTAGGCTCAAGATGCAATCTACTTGAAGTTTCAAGACTGTGGAGGAGGTCTGTAAGAACTCCATTTTTTACCAAGAGCCGTTTTTTAGCCCGTGTACCTTCCCAATCGTATTCAGATGACCCACGCATTCCAGTGAGTGTTGGATCGTCACTTATGCTAAGGTGTTCTGGACCTACTTCTCTGTTAATCTTGTCCTCGAGAACTGTTGAATGTGCTGGCCAGTTGTCCGCCTCAGTTGCATGCCCAAATGCCTCATGCATCACAACGCCGTTGAGGGCTGGGTCGAGGACAACATCGTAGATGCCTCCTTCAGCTGTTTTAGAGGACAATAGATTGACTGCAAGTTCAGCAGCCTTTGTACCTATGTTTTGAGCCTGTTCGGTTTCCATTTCTTCGAATCCACTTCGCAGGCTCAGGGATTGTTGGATTCTTTGTCTGTTGGGTCCCTCCTTTGCTGTAGGGACAGAAATAATTTGGGGAATTGAGTTCTCAAGAGTAACATTGGTGCCCAATGTATTTGCGATGAGGAGATTGGATGTTAGTTCGCCATAGATTGTCCTGGTAGCTACGATTCGGTCATCAAAATCGCGAGCTTGTTCGTCAATCATCTTGACAAACTGCATCTTCTCATCAATCGAGACTTTATCGAAGGGTTTCTTTACCTTCAGCTTGACTTTGTCCTCAAAACGAGGACCATCGATTACAAACCGCTCATTCACCTTTTCTCTTGTGGCCAGAGCTAGCTTCGCAACTGACTCGGCTGTAGTTCGCATCCCAGTGGCTGTTAGATCTGTTGTCTGAGCAAAAGCCCAGGCACCATCAATGAAGGCACGTATACCAGCACCCTTCATTCGAGAGGCGACTGACTGTCTTGTGATGCCATCATTGAGTTCGATGATAGTTGTGGTCGAGTTCTCTATTCGAACATCAGCGAAGCTGACACCTATATCCAGAGCTGCGTCTAAGGCGGCCTGAGCAAGATCTTCCATGAATATCGCCTTTGAACTGAGCCTCAGCCCTTCAAATTGGATATAACTGATATGGCTTGTACATTCTTTCAGCACCATCAAAACACATACTCCAATGTTCTTAGAATAATACACGGGTTATTCTTGGATAACTCCTCGTTGAAAATAGACTACCGGAGGTACTCACATGACAGAAGATTCCTCAATTGGACAATGCAGATCATGTCAGTCAAACAGAGCCACACACATGTGCGAGGATTGTGGAGCAGCATTGTGCTCGGAGTGTCTTGAAACACGAACAAGTGAGTACATTATCTGTAGTGACTGCCATCATACGCTTGGTTCACCAGCACCAGGAGAGAAGTTCCTAGAGTGTCCCCAATGCGAGTCCACGAACCTGAGCAAAGGAAGAAAGACTATAGACATATGTTCAAGATGCCACTCATCCAGAGTCGTACTTCTAGAAGACAGAAGGAGGTCGCTTGCACTAGACATGCGACATGCAATCATGACCATTCAATACGGTCATACGAAAATGAGAGAATTTACTAACAAACTTGCCAGTGCAAAGAGACTGCTTGTGTCACTGAGAATGGCAAATTTCCTTCATTATAGATGGATTGAGGAGAAGATTGAAGGTATTCAGAATGAACTCCCAGCAATTAAGAATCGGATTGCAAGTCAGGCAGAAATCATAGCTAAGAGAATGGCCGCAGAGACCAAGGACTTCATTGACTACACTCAATGGAAATCGTCGCAGTTCCCGTTTGTAGAGGGGATAACAAATAGGATAACAGAGATGGGGATCTACTACAAACAAAATGTCGATGAGTCCCTTGAACCACTAAGAAATACACTCAAAGAGGTCAGGAGACAACTTGAGGGGCTTGATTATTACAAGGGTCAGTTTGCCTCATTTTATGAGCATGGACAACTAACAGTGGGAGAGCTACCCGTCTGTGCCCTTCCAGATATCAAGATCGCTGGAAGTGACTTTCTCAAAAATGATAAAGCTCTTGGAACGCTGTTCATCACCAACAAGAGACTCCTCTTTGTGGCTGAAACTGGAAGAGTTCGCAAGAAAATGGAAACCATCTTTGACTTCCCATTGATTTACCTGAAGTCTATTGAAGAAGATGGGAGGTTGAGGAAACGACTGGTCTTGAAGTTGAAGCAGGGAGAGATCAAGGCAACTTGCTCAGAGCAGACAAAGAAGGTCTTGCCTGATTATATAGAGATAGCCCGAAAATTTGACAAGTACATTCAAACAGATATGCAGAGAGTCAGGAAGATAGAACAGACTGACATTGGTACAAGCGATGTGCGTCTGAAGATTGAGGGGATGGTCTATTCGCTTTTATCCACTAACGATCATTCACAATATGCTGAAGACATGCCAGTACTGCCACCTAACTCAAGACCTCATATTGGTGACTGGAGAACACCTCCCGTTCGTCGATATCCTTATGATGGTTATTATCAGAAACCTGAATCCTTCCGTGATGAACTCGACCGAGTAATTGGGCAATATGATCAGAAGAGAAGTACATATCCTTCTTACGAAACAAGCCCCAGAATGCACTCCTTACAGAGAGACGCCGCTTCAATCGAAAATGCAATACGAGACACAGTGCACATGCTTCGTAGTGGGCAACTTGTTACTGAAGACTTTATCAGAAGATACCGTGACCTGATGAGAGACTCTTATCATAACAGACGCGAGATGGAACGTGTCAGAAGTGAAACGCGTGATAAACTCTGGTGATGCTAGACGCCCAGTTCTCGTTCCAGGGCTTTGATGTCTTCTTCGAGTGATTCGGCCTCACTAGCAGGCCTTGCTATTGAGGGAGCTTCAGCCAATCCAGCTTCAGCATCGATTTCTTGAAAGGCAGAGGATAGGTCCTCAGAAGACACTTCCATCGTTGTATCGAGGGCTTCATCAGAGATACTGGCTTCAATCTCAAACTCCTCAAGACGACGTGCAATCTCATCCACATTGGCAACAACCTTGGATGCATCAGTACTGTCCCCAAGCATTCCGAGAATCTTAGCGACTTCCTGAAGAGCTATTGATGTCTTTGCAGATGTCTGAGCACGATTCAAGTGAGCAAGGATTTTTAGTATCTGTAACCGCGACTTATCGACTGAAAGAGCATATCTACGAAAGCGAACCATCTCAGTGGCATATGTACGATACGCCTCTGTTTGACCACCCTTTCTTGCTCGAACTGCACGTGCCTTTGCATCATGCTCTTCCTTCTCCAACTTGTTTCTCTGTCTTGCTAGTTGTTTTGACAAAATCCTAAGGCGACTAGAAATCTCACCTATGTCTGGTTTCTTTCTACCCCAAGAGAATGCCTTTCTAATTGAACCCAAGAATCTCACCTAGTTAATTCAGGTCAATGAGTGGGAATTAACGTTTAAACCTTCGCAGTTCGCAATTGATATTGCGTATGTATGTACTGGGTGTGACAGAAATTCTTAACACCTTACGAATACTGTTCACATGAACTCGAATGGCAGACAGGGTAGATCAAGGACTAAAGGCGTTGCTTGCTAGAGCAGTTGAACTAGACCAGAGAGGAATGAAGAAGGATGCTTGCCAAGAATACCTTAAGGCTAGCAAGATTCTCATCAAGCTTTCAAACTCTGCGGCACTACCTTCAGTCAAGAAGCACTATTTTGACAGGGCACAGGAGTGCGTTGACAGAGTGAGATACCTATCTGGAATCAAAAAGAAGGCTCATGGGCCAGTGGATGGACTTGTTGCACCACCAAGAATTGAAGTGACTCCCGAACCAGTTCCGATTCAAGAGACCTCGAAAGCAGATGCAGAACTTGATGACGAAGAAAAACGTCTTAGAGAGATGATATCTGACACGATAATTACAGAGCGCCCGAAAATCAAAATGTCAGAGGTAGCAGGTCTTGGAGATGCAAAACAAGCGATTGATGATGCAATCCTAGCTCCTATGAAACACCCAGAGCTCTTCAAAGGAAAGGCAAGACAGCCATGGCGCGGAATATTGTTCTATGGACCTGCAGGGTGTGGAAAGACCTTGATCGCTAAGGCTGTCGCATCAGAGGTGAATGCAACATTCTTCAATGTGTCAGCAGCGAACATAGTCAGTAAGTGGCTTGGTGAATCTGAGCGATTGGTTATGAACCTCTTCGAGCTTGCACGAAAAAACCAACCAGCAATCATCTTTATTGATGAATTAGACTCTATTGGAGTTTCTAGGTCGGGTGATGATGTCGGTGGTGAAAGACGTCTGAAGACTCAACTCCTCACGGAACTGCAAGGACTTGCAAGTAACGAGGAGGATCGCCTGACGCTCATTGGAGCCACAAATCTTCCTTGGGAACTTGATTTTGCGCTACGTTCTAGATTTGAGAAGAAAATACATGTCCCACTTCCTGGAAGAGAAGCTCGTGCAAGGATATTCGAGATTCATATGGATGATGTTGAGGTCTCTCCTGCAGTTGAGTACGAAGAACTCGCAGATCTCACTGAGGGCTATAGTGGAAGAGACATCAGTGTAGTATGTCGTGAGGCAGCGATGGAACCAATTAGAGACCTACAAAGAACAGGTAGGATGGATGATGAACAGGAGATTCTGGACATCCGACCTGTATCGAGGGAAGATTTCTTGCAAGCCATAGAGAACATACGTCCTGCAACTCCTCCAGAGGATGTGAAGAGATACATTGACTGGGCGGAGGGTTCCTAGAGAGTGGGTGTAAGGGAGAGAGGGAGAGAGAAGGCAAAGACAAAGGAATCATCCAAGCCTTCAGAGGAGAAACAGGTTGAGATATCTCCACCTTCCACTGAAACAATTACAGAGGAGGAAATTTCTAGTCCAGAGGTTGTCATCGAAACCATTCAATCTACATCAACTGAAGAATCTGCAGAAGAAGCCAACTCTGTTCATGAATCCATACCAACAACAGCAGAACAGGATTTTGTATCACCTAGTTGGGGAAATATCGAGGAAACTGAATGGATGTATGGTATACCATCTCGAGAAGAAGACAAAGAGATGTGGGCTGAAGAGTGGGCAGATTATGTGTTGGAATGGTCGGAGGCCAAAAAGGCACATGTTCTCTCTCTTGCGACATTCATCAGTGAACCACCATTCAAGGATTTTAGGAACAAAGTGGACTCATTCAAGATTATAACACAAATACTGGTGGATAAGGAAGTTGCTGAATGGATAGACAAGAAAGAGCGACAGCTGAGAGTCTATTGGCGACCTCTTGAGGACTGGGCAGACATTCTCTATCAATGGGCGCTCAAGACCGGGAAGTTAAGACTTGATGTGAAGTCAATAGTCATTCAAGAAGTGAAACAGGACTTTGCTAGCCTTCCAGAGAAGGACATTCATATTGTGCTGGCTCTCATGGTGAAGAAAGGACTTGCAAGCTGGGTTGATGAGAAGAAAGGAGCTATTATAATTGTAACATGAGATCAATATGCACCGGCAGTCCTTGGATCAGAGGATTCTCGAGGTCGGAGTCCTGGGAAATAGTACCGACCACCTGTTGAAAAGCGGATATCTGCGACAGCCATCCCTGCTTCAGCAAGGCTGGATAAGACCTGCCGTGCATGATCCTCTGACCATTTCAGTTGCATAATCACCTCTTCCACAGAAACATAACCCTTACTGGCTGCGAGATTGATCACATCGGCCTGATCTCGTCGTAGTTCGAGTGGCCGTAACTCGACAACCTTCACGCCCCCTCGTAGAGTACGAATTCCTGGGATGAGCCCATTTTCCGCGACTCGGTTCACAGCCTCAATCACATCATTATATGTCACGGATTCGATCTCAGGAAGACGACGTACTACCTCAACAATCAGTTCCGCCAGGCCCATGAGCCCCTTTGATGAGTGCTCAGTTGCGACATCAAGAATCGCTAGCCCAATGTAGTCATAGAATTGATCCAATGTCATTCCTTGTAGGGAACGCCTGGGGGCGTAGCTCCCAAGTCTGAGCAAGTTGGCTGCCTCTGGAAAAGCTTCGACAATCCGTTCATTTGACACGAATGTGCCGATGTCTACTCCTATACGTTTCATATTCTCAATCTGCGATCGAACATCCTGAAGCAATGCCTGCGACTCTCTCTGATAAGATCGAATATCCACTGCACCAAGATCATACAGCTTTTTCAGCTGGTCAAGTGTGGCAATTGATGCAAATAGTTCCGAGTGAAGTCGCTCATGCATTGGATGGTGTCCCTTCGCTATTCTAATCCGCACTATGACGGTAGGTGTCTTAGAACTGCTTGTGCTTTAAGAGGTAGTATTATCAAACACATCTTTTTTCGATGGCTGTAGGGCTATTCCATTCTACGGAGTAAGACGGTCACGGTCGCGGGGTAGTAAAGTTGCTTCTCTAATGTTCTCAATTCCTAGGAGTTGCATAGTCATCCTCTCAACACCAAGACCCAAACCACCATGTGGTGGTGCACCATACTTGAAGAAATCAAGGTAGAAGGTGAAATCCGCCGGGTTGAATCCCTTAGCCTTGAATCGCTCCACAAGCAAATCATAGAGATGGATTCGTTGACTACCTGTCGTGATCTCCATACCCTTGTAGGTCAGGTCGAAGCTTTCTGTCATACCCTCATCTGTCATACTAGGCATAGTATATGCTGGGCGCAGCTCTAACGGATAGTGCGTGATGAACACCATATCTGTCCCAAACTTCTCTGGGAAGATTTCACCTAGGAGGCGTTCACACTCTGGATCAAGGTCATCAGTTATTGCCAAGTCCTTGCCAGTCTGATTGATAAGATCAACAGCCTCAGTATATTTGACTCTCTTGAATGGAACCTTTGGAATCTCGAGATCAATACCTAGGAGCTCTAACTCAGTAGCGGCATGCTTCTTTGTCATCTTGAAGGAATGATGGAGCATATCTTCCTCCATCTTCATTACATCCTCAACACCACTGATCCATGCCATCTCATAGTCAAAAGATGTATACTCATTGACATGTCGACGGGTATTGTGTTTCTCAGCTCTGAAGACTGGCGCAATCTCGTAGACCCTTCCAAAACCAGCCAGGAGCATGAGTTGCTTATAGAATTGAGGGCTCTGTGCGAGGTATGCCTTCCTCTCGAAATATTTGACCTCGAAGAGATTCGCACCTCCTTCGGTCGCTTCAGCAACAAGCTTCGGTGTGTGTATCTCAACAAAGTCATGACTCTCAAGAAAGGCTCGAGCGAAGCGAACCAAGTTATGTTGCACCTTGAATATCGCGTTAACAGATGGCTTTCTGAGGTCAAGAATTCTATAATTGAGACGTGTGTCAAGGTCAATATCGGTCTTGCCCTCAACAACATCAATCGGGAGTCGGTCAGATGTGTTCAAAATCCGGATCTTCTTTGGTATTACCTCAGCTCCTGAAGCCACCTGGTTGGTAGCAATTACCACACCAGTGACAGATAATGCGGTTTCGGGTTTCAATCCCTCTGAGGTCTTGAAGACATCTTCTGGGACTTTCTTCTGAGGGATGGTGATCTGTACAGTTCCACGCTCGTCTCTTAGAACAATGAACTTTATCTTTCCCTTGTCCCGGATTATGTGAGCCCATCCCATAAGGACTACATGTTCTCCAGCCAACTCGCCCGTAATCTCACTGCTGAAGTGAGTTCGAACCTCATCACCAATTGGCTCAGTGCCTGCAGTTTTGTAGAAATCCATCCTTCATGCCTCAGTCCGAGTTCAATCTGGTGGTGTCTGAGTACATTATGAGGCTTTTGGAGTCTCTCAAATCTGATAGTTGAAGATGGTCTGGGAATATTCCCAGAAACCACCTTCTAGATCATATTCACCACTATATTGGTGCTTGAACCAGCTCATAGACCCGCTCCCTTGCGTCGTTCTCATGCTCCCCTTCTCGAATGAGTCCTAGTGCCTTTAATCGACTCAGGCCATAGTTCACAGTTCTTGGAGGAAGATATGTGATGCTAATGAGATCTTGTCGGGACATTCGTCGCCGGTTCTTAAGCAGCACATAAAGAAACTTTGCAGAGGGAGGTAGAGACAA
>JAEORX010000155.1 GCA_016840685.1 Candidatus Thorarchaeota archaeon | reverse complement strand
ACCTCAAAGGTATTGGTGGGATAGGGAAATCATCCTTACTGAATCACTGGGTCAATACCCATGAGAAGACTATCCGTCTGGACTGTGAGCAATACTCAGAGTTCTACCCGCGTCTAAACATGCTTGCTAAGGGAGTCGTTCTTCAAGGAGTCAAGCTACAGAGATTCGACATTCTCTGGCAGATTCGTCAGCGTTTTGTTGAGGGAGTAGAACCCGTTAGAGAGGAAGGTCGTGAGTGGGCGAAAGAGGTTGTCATGGCGATTCCATTCATAGGATCACTCGCAAGTATCGGGAGTGCCATTTCAGCCGTAGGGTCAAAGGTCACCCCAAAACTGAAGGGTAAGTATAGTACGGTTGGAAAATGGCTTCAAGACACACTTGGGAAGAATCACATTGAGCAACTCTTACAGATACTCTGGAAAGAGCCAAGACGTGCTGAGTTCTTATATCTTGAAGCTTTCCTCGAGGATATCAATAACAGAATTGATTCGAATGTACCACTCCTTTTTCTTTTGGACCATTTTGAATATGTGGATAATGAGAGAGCTCAGTGGAAATATCGAGGTCAGAAAATTGATGAAACGCAACTCTGGACGCTAGCCCTATCAAACCTCTCGAACTGCGTTGGTGTATTAGCCAGTAGACGGTCAGCAGGGAAAAGCAAGGCAATCGAAATCGAGGAAACAGAACTTACGGAGTTGGACAAAGATAGCTGCATTGAGATGCTCGAGCTTCAAGGAGTCGCCAACGAAAGACTCCAGGATAGAATTGTGAGCGTCAGTGGCGGCAATCCGTTTGTGATAGATGTCATTTGTGACATGTTTAACACAAGTGATGTTTCTGAATCAGACATCGAAAACCTGCGAGCTGATACGCTCTCCGAAGTTCGGTTGAAGGTATGGAGAAGGTTATTCAGAGAAGCAGAGGGACTGCACAATCTAATCAATCGAGCTGGCATACTTCCATATTTCGATGAGAAAATCATGCGCATCATTGCTCCGGAACTAACGCCTGATAGCTGGGACCGTCTAAGAAGACTGAGTTTCGTTATGATGCGCACTGATGGCACCTTCGTCATGCATGATCTCGCTGAAGATTTAGTTCGTGCTGAGCTCCGAGAGAATCTGAAGAGCTTGGCACTTGAGGTTAGTAGCCTTCTAGAAAAAGCTTCAGAGGAACAGAAAGACTACCAACTTCTTGGTCTGTCATTTTCGGTTCATTTTCTCGCAGATGAGATTGACACTGAGATCAAAATAGACAAATCAATCAATTTACTTCTTTTCCAGAATGATAGTGCTAACGCCAAGCTGATGTTGAATGCATTCATTACTAATTCAAAGCTAGGTTCAATTATCAAAGACACATGGAGAGCATATGTCTTCCTATTGATAGGGAGCATCCCTGAAGCTGAGAATTCTATAGAAAGATCACTGCAAATAGCATCCGATATCTCCGAACACAGTCATCCTGGGACCACACGAAATTTGGGTCGAATCTACATGGTCCATGCCCGGCTTCTTGAAAGCACTGGACGATTTCATGACGCAGAGAAAGCATACCAAAAAGGAATAGAGATTCTTGATGAACTCGAACCTCAAGATTCCCGAGAAGAGATGATGAAAGATGATAACTATGCTGGGATGTATCTCTATTATGGAATGCTATTATCTATGCTCTATCGTCTGCGCGATGCTGAAAAGTATATCAGAAAATCTATGGAGATTTATGAAAAGCGCGATTGGACACCGTACTATTGTCCTCCTGAGCTTCAAACCTATGAGTTCTTCTCACAAAGTGCCTTGGCTATGACTCTCTACTTCTCAGGTAAGATTGTCGAAGCAGAAAGTATCCTGAGAAACATCGTAGAGTCGTGTGATGACCAGGTGAACAGGGGTGTGGCACTCAATCGACTTCAGGCTACACTTGGATTTCAACACCGACATCATGATCAGCTTGAAGTCCTCAATGAATTACTAGAGAAAAGAAAACAACTTGCTCAGGAAGATTCTGACTATGAGAACACAGTCGCAAGTACAATGAGTCTTTTGGGCAGACCTCTGGCCCAAACAGGTCAATTTCGAAAAGCAGAGAAGATTTACACGGATTCTATTCAAGAGTTCAAACACAGGGACAAGGATAGTGGAGAGCTGTCAGAAGATCATATTGGCGCTTTAAGAGAATATGCAGTTCTCTTGGCATTATCTGGTCGATTGAAGAAAGCTGAAACCACAACTATAGAGTCAGTTAACATGTTAAGAGAACTCGTGAAAGCTTCTCCTGAGAGATATATGCATAGACTCGCAGCCGCGATAGGCAATCTTGGTATCATTTATTCTCGAATGGGTAACAATACCAAAACCCAAGATTCCTTTCTTGAAGCATACAGCAATGCGAAAGAGGCATCACTAAAACATCCGGAAGCAGTCTATATCGCAGAGAGATATTGTGTTGTTACTAATAACTTCGGAGTGCATTATGCAAATATCCAACAATGGAAAGATGCAGAGAGCTATTTTGATGAAGCTTACAAAGCATTGAGCACCTATGTGGATATCTCTCCTGAGATGTTTCACCCTTATTTTGCATTAGTAGTGAACAACACTGGAGTTCTTCTCTCTGAAACAGACCGCATAGAAGAAGCAGAATCCAAATTCAAGGAAGCATTAGAAATTCGGAGAGAGTATGTTGCGAGATCAGAGAACTTTTTCCTTCCAAGAGTTGCGTCAGTTCTGAACAACCTTGGAATATACTACAGAAGAATGGGTCAACCAAAAGAATCTGAAAAGATGTACCGCGAAGCCCTTGATATAATGAATCCTCTTGCTGAAAAAGAACCCAGAGTTCATCAGAGTACCTATATCAAGATTCTCAGTAATTCCCTAATCCTCTTTTCTGAAACCAAGCATTCCTCAGCTGTTGAGGATACTCAAGCGCAGTTGAAAAAACATGGAGTTAAGGAAGTTCCTGCAGATGAGAGATGGTTTGTGGATATGGAATATCTTTAACAATATTGTATAGGGCACCAACGAGCTTATCTGAGACCTCTGTTCATGTCATCCATCACACATTGCGAGGCATGTAGTGTGTACAAGCACTACGAAACATCCGCTGATGTATTTGTGGACAGAGAGGAACACATTGAATGGATGAACAACGCTCTTGAGCGGTGCAAGAAGAAGAGTGTTGTACTCCACTTGAAAGGTATTGGAGGCATTGGAAAATCTTCGTTGTTGACTCACTGGGTTAACACTCACGAAAAGACAATACGTTTGGACTGTGAGCAATACTCAGAGTTCTACCAGCGTTTGAACATTCTTGCCAAGGGAGCAGTCCTTCAGGGAGTTAAGCTGCAGAGATTCGACATCCTCTGGCAGATGCGGCAGCGTTTTGTTGAGGGAGTGGAACCAGTAAGGGAGGAGGGTCGTGAGTGGGCGAAGGAGGTCGTCATGGCTATCCCCTTCATTGGGTCTCTCGCTAGTATCGGCAGTGCAATCAGTGCAGTCAGTGCAAAGGTCACTCCGAAATTGAAAGGGAAGTATGGGACCATTGGTAAGTGGCTTCAGGAAAACCTAGGTAAGAATTATATCGAGCAGCTCCTCGAAATCCTTTGGAAAGACCCAAGACGTGCTGAATTCTTGTATCTTTCAGCATTCCTAGAGGATGTGAATAACAGAGAAAATTCCAGTATTCCACTCCTTTTTCTTTTGGACCATTTTGAATATATAGATGATGAGAAGACTCAGTGGCGGTATCAGGGAAAGAAGATTACTGAGACTGAGCTTTGGACCATATTCTTGTCTAATCTATCTAATTGCGTGGGTGTAATGGCAGGCAGGCGATCAGCTGCCAAGGGGATAACATTTGAAATTGAAGAAACCGAGCTTACGGAACTGGACAGAGATAGCTGTTTCGAGATGCTAGAGCTTGAAGGTGTTGTTAATAGAGAACTCGAAGAACGAATTGTAGGCGTAAGTGGTGGGAATCCTTTTGTCATCGACATCATCTGTGATATGATTAGAACAAGTGATGTGTCTGTATCAGATATTGAAAGTCTAAGAGCGGACTCTCTCTCTGAAGTCCGCTTGAAGGTGTGGAGGAGGTTGTTTAGAGAAGCTGAGGGATTACACAATCTGATGAATCGAGCTGGTTTGGTTCCATACTTCGATGAGCGAATCATGCGTGTCATTGCTCCTGAAATAACCCCTGACAGTTGGGACCGTCTGAGAAGACTAAGCTTTGTAGTAATGCGTAGCGATGGTACATTTGTTTTGCACGATCTTGCAGAAGAGCTGGTTCGAACTGAACTAGGGAAGCAATTAACTCTTCTAGGTGAAGAGGTTTCCAGTCTACTTGCTAGGGAATCAGAAGAAGAGCATGATCCATCCCTGCTTGGAATGGCTTTATCCGTTGAGGCTCTGTATTCGGAGGAGGAAGCAATCCAGAGGGCAAAGAACATCACCTTCCGTTTCATACGGAGAGAATCCGCCAAAGATGCGCTTAGAATCCTGAGGAATCTATCATTCAGGACAGTGAGAGGTAGGGCAGAACATCAAGGAATGTTAGGTTGGGCTTTGTATGTTGAAGCCAGATATGCTGAGGCTGAAGTCACAATAAGGGATGCAGTGGGAGTCATTGAAGAGCTAGCCAGAAACGATTTTACAAATAATGGTGTCAGCCTTGGTGTCTACCTTAGAGTCTTGGGAGAGTTACTGTTTAGTACTTCTAGGTATCACGAGGGAGAAGAATATTTCACTCGTGCAACCGAGATTCAAAGGAAATTAGCAGAAACAGGTTTAGAACGGAATCTTGATAATCTGGCAGAAACCCTTGCTTCTTTTGGATTTTATCTTGGAAATTATCTTAATAGAAGAGAGGAGGGGTTGCTACTTGTTCAAGAAGCAATCGAAATCTACAGACAAGTTAAAAATCAGGAACAGATGCCTTGGGCATTGCAAAACCTTGCAACAATGCAAGTAGACATCGCACAGAGGATAAAGAGCTATCAAGAAGCATTAGAACTCCAACAACAGCTATGTACCCGTGATCCCAATAATACCCGGTCTAAGGCAGTTCTAGCTGCGATAGGGGGTAACTTGGCCTTGAACTTGTGGCTTTCAGGAAGAGTGGATAAGGCAGACGCAGTGTATCACGAAGTCATCAGAGAGAGAGAACAGCTCAATGAATTAGATCATGATGTATATGGATGGCGACTTTCACATGCTCTACGTTTGTACACTAGTTTTCTTTGGTGGACGGGTCAGATTAGTAGGGCTGAGCAAGTTCTAAATGATTCGCTACAAATGGCAGAAGAGCTGGCCCAGGAAGAACCAAGTGTCTACTATTATTCGTTATCTGACCAGCTGTTCAGCCATGCTGCGCTTCTAATAGTCCGTGGGGACACCTCTGGGGCAAGCTCTGTCATCAGCAGAGCTGAGTGTTTACTCAGAGAAAAGGCTAAGCAAGAAGAATATCCATATGATGCTATAACTACTCTAGCACAGAGTAAAGCGTACGTTTCATTGGCTCTCTACAGAAGGACCCTCAAACTGGTAGATGCAGAGAGAGAGATGAATGAAGCAGTTAAAATTCTTAGAGCACACAAAGATGAATCTTCTTGGAATGAATACCTATTGGGACAAGCATTGAATAACTTTGGTGTATTCTATCTCTCTGTAGACAAAGTGTCCAAAGCTAAGAATTTGCTTGAAGATGCCCTGGGCATACTTGAAACACAGCAACAAACACAGCAAAACATTATGCCATGTTATTCGAAACACAACCATGCTCTTTCTCTGGGCAATCTAGCCATCGCAAACAGAAAGGTTGGACAATTGAAAAAGGCAAGACGGCTCTATCAAGAATCGTTAGATCTCTTTAAAGAAATCATACAACTTATCCCAAGAAAGTTTCAATATGATGTGACACTCACACGCAACAATTACTCATTGCTTCTCAGGGAGTTAGGCATGCTTGAGGAAGCTAATTCGCAGCTCTCTGAAGCAATTAAGATTCAGAGGCAATTTGCTGAAATCGAGGCACAGTTCTATGAACCGATACTAGCAATCTCACTTAACAACCGAGGTATTTTCCTAGCAGACATGAACAGATTTTCAGATGCAGAGGAATCACTCAGAGAGTCAATTGAAATTCGAAGAAAACTCATCAAGCAATCACCTGAAATGTACCAAATAGGATTAGCCACATCACTTCATAACCTTGGAGTCATGTTACAGAAGATGGAAAAATTACCAGACGCTGAACAAGCACTGCTGGAGTCACGGGATATGTGGGAGGACGTATTAGAAAAAGCCCCTATGCTACTCAAGCCCAGATTGGCCAAAACATTGCATCACTTGAGAATATTATTACTCAGTGACCAATCAAGAAAAGGGGAAGAGGAGCAGATCAGGAACGCACTCTCAAGCATGAATTTTGATTTTCCTAAGGATAAGGATCT
>JAEORX010000154.1 GCA_016840685.1 Candidatus Thorarchaeota archaeon | reverse complement strand
TCTTTTCGGTTTATCATTCCATTAGGAAGCTAACCTTCGTAAGTCTCCGGCTGGTAAATCTCTATCCAACTTCTGGGCTACCTCAATGTTGAGATTGGCAATGACTTCGATATGCTCTCTTGAATAGTTCTCACTTACAATGTCACCTTCATCGTGAAGCCAAGAGAGTAGTGACATCCCCACATCACCATAAGGGAGTATGATCTCGTATCTCTGCAAACGGGGGAGCTGTTCCTTTACCGATTCTATCAGTAGATTGAGATTCGTTTTGCGATGCGCAGATATTGGAACTATTTTAGAGAACGTATCAGGAAGAGCATTGATTCTTTCCTCGATTTCTTCCTCATTTAGTAGGTCAATCTTATTGAGTGCAGTGACTACTGAGATACCATTTGCTCCAATCTCGTTGAACGTTTCTAGACACGCCTTGACCTTTCTTATCATCTCTTCAATTGAATCTAATGCATCAACAACGAGAATGATGACATCAGCGTCTGAAACCTCCATGAGTGTTGTGTTGAATGCTTGAATAAGGGATGTTGGGAGATCGCTGATGAATCCTACAGAGTCTGATACGACGACCCGACGTCCTGGCATGTCCAACTCACTTGCTTTTGTGGATAGTGTTGTAAATAGCTCATCAGCAATTTCAACATTTGAACCAGTAAGTGCCTTGTGAAGCGTGCTTTTCCCTGCATTAGTATAACCTGCTATCGTGACCTCAATGAATCCAGCATGAGAACGCCTCTTCTTCTTCAGTGCCTGTTTTTCAGTAATGTCCTGGAGTTTCTCATTTATTCCAGCTAGACGTCGTCTTATCTGTTGCATCCGGAGATTGAGGAGGTCCTCACCTGCACCAATTTGTTCTGCAACGGGTCGGTCACCTGTGTGTTCTTTCTGGAGTCTCATGCGTATTTGATGACGTTCGAATGGTAACTCATACCTTAGACGAGCCTGTTCAATCTGAAGTCGAGCCTGAGGTGTTCTTGCATGTTTATCAAAAATCTCCAAAATGAGCTGAGTTCTATCCCGAACCTCGGTCTCCCAGAGCTCCATGAGTCTAAAAACCTGACCAGACGATAGGTGGGGTGAAAAGAGTACAAACTCTGGTTTATTGATTTCAATCCAGGTTTTGATTTCTTCTGCCTTGCCAGAACGAATACCATACCTCGCTGAAGGAGCACTGACAATATCAAACAAACCAATAACATCATACTCTGCAGTTGCTGCCAGTGCCTTGAACTCACTAAGAAGGTCAGGCTGTTGATGGGTTCTTCGTTGAACTAGTAGGGCAGTCGCTTCGACCATCAGAAGATTCTGTTGTTTGTTATGACTTAAACGATTTGTTTGGTGACAGAAGGAAAGATTCATGGCTATGAGAGTCAGTCATCGAATGGAACACGAATGGCAGATTTCGAGATTCGCGCAAAGGATGGCTTGGCACGGCTAGGCAGATTCACAACTAAACATGGAACGGTGAAGACACCACTACTCATGCCTGTCGTTCATCCAGGAAAATCAGCCATTTCTCCCCGAATGCTGGTTGATGAATTTGGATTCCAAATGGTCATCACTAATTCCTATATTATAAAATCTCATGAAAGATTTCGAAACAAAGCACTTTCAGAGGGTGTTCATGCCCTACTTGATTTCGATGGTCCAATTATGACTGACTCAGGGACATTTCAGATGTATTTCCATGGTTTAGCTGAGGAGGAGATAAACCCAGTTGAGATAGTTGAATTTCAACGTGATATTGGCTCGGATATTGGTACCATCCTTGACGTTTTCTCGGATCCAACTGTAAGGAAATCAAAGGTGGAAGAGGATGTCCAGAAGTCACTTGAGAGGGCAAAGATATCCATTGGTAGACAAGGAGAGATGCTTCTAGCTGGCACAGTACAGGGAGGAATGTATACTGACCTTAGAGAAAAGGCAGCCAAAGCATTAGGAGCGATGGAGTTTGATGTGCATCCAATAGGAGGAGTTGTTCCTTTCATGGAACGATATAGGTATGCAGACATTGTGAAAATCATCCTCGCATCAAAAAAACATCTTCCACCAGAGAGACCAGTTCATCTATTTGGATGCGGTCATCCGATGTTGTTCGCCCAAGCCACTTTACTTGGATGTGACTTTTTTGACTCAGCATCCTATGCAAAGTTTGCAGAATCAGGGAGGATGTTACTGCCAACAGGCACTGTGCATTTGGATGAACTGACTGAACTACCGTGCGATTGCCCCATCTGTAGTTCAATGACTGCTGATGAACTAAAGAATGAGGGAAAGGATGAACGCGAATTGAAGCTCATGAAACACAACCTCTATGTCAGCTCATCAGAGATGCGTCGTGTACGCCAAGCGATTGTAGAGGGAAATCTATTCGAACTAGCTGCGTACAGAGCACGAGGGCATCCAACTCTCTATCAGGCTCTGCAAGTAATGTCGGAAGAATACCAGCAACTTGAATATGATGATCCAATTGGAAAGACTTCAGCGATATTCTATACAGGACCTGAAACGACAAAACGCCCAGAGATTACTCGCTTTCATTCTCGAGTACTTTCAAGGTATCCATACACACATACCAACACCATTCTGATTGTGTCAGACTCTGGACTTAGACCCTTCTTTGATACATCTGAAATAATCATCAAAGAGGTCAGGAAGAGGCAGGCGCGAGATATTGTGCTCCTGTTTGCTACACCAATGGGTGTTGTACCTTGGGAGTTAGAACACGTGCATCCCGCACAACAGTGTCTTTTTCCTGAGAAGCTGGATTCAGAAACACTTTCTATGGTCAGTGAGAGAACAAAAGCAGTTCTTGAATCAATGAAGTATCAGAGAGGAATTTTGTTCAAGAGAGATGTCAGTATTGACGTAGCACTGAACTTTCTAGTTGATGAGTATTCATTTGATACGATTTTAGTCGCTTCCGAGGTTGTTAATCAACTGCCACCTTTAAGTAACGAAGATTCTTGGACAAAACGAAAACTTCGAGCGCTTTTGACCTATCAATGGGGGAGCCGTGCTGGTAACATTGCATCTCTTGACAATCTTGAAGTTGTTCTTTCTAAGAGCACAGGGAAAATTAGACATTGTAAGAAGGATGATGAGATACTTTTCACTGTGGTGCCAACGACAGGTTTACTTACACCAACATACCAAGGAGGGGTAGAGCTTCTTGGAGTCGGTCTGGAAGACACGTATAAGGTAATCATTGATACGGATGTTTCAGAGTTTGTCGCTTCTGGAAAGTCTGCTCTTGCTAAATTTGTAAAGACAGCATCTACTGGTCTTAGAGCAGGAGAAGAGGTCCTAGTCCTAGATGAAGAACAGCAGTTACTAGGTGTAGGCCGAGCTCAAATTAATGGACGGGAGATGACTAGGTTCAAACGTGGCGTTGCAGTTCAAATCAGACATTCGAGGCAGCGCTAGAAGGAGCCTCAGCTAGAGCTAATGGATGACCTGGAACCTTTCTCAAAGCATCCACACCACCCACTGGGAGTATCATAACCTCATCCGAGGGGGCAAAGAGGTGAATATCATCACCTTCCTTGATTTCTGAATCTGGCTCAAGTAAGGCTTGTGCGGAAATTTCACCGACTTTGAAATAAACCTCCAATGCGTTACCAATATAGATTGTTCTTGTGACCTTACCAACTATTTCGTTGTCTGAAGCGCTTTCTCTCTTCAAGTGAAGATCTTCCGGCCGTATAGCGGCTTTCACAACCTCATTCACCTCAAAGGGGTATCCATCAATTGTTGTCTGACCTTCAACTGTTTGGTTATTTGGAATCTGGACAGTGATGACATCATTCACAGATTCTATAACTCCATCTATGAATGTACATTGTCCTATGAAGTCAGCCACAAAAATGGTTTGAGGAGTGGCATAGATTTGTCGTGGAGTATCAAACTGCTGGACGTACCCCTCATCCATGACTGCGACTCGATCTGATATGCTGAGTGCCTCGTGTTGATCGTGTGTGACATATACTGTCGTAATCGACATCTCTTTGTGAATTCTGATGATTTCCTCTCTCATTTCAATACGAAGTTTTGCATCGAGATTAGAGAGAGGCTCATCCAACAGAAGTACATCAGGTTCAATTACCAGTGCACGTGCAAGGGCTACTCTTTGTTGCTGACCGCCAGATAATTGATGAATATGTCGATGCCCAAGATCACCCATCTGTACAAGATTCAGAGTGTTGTTTACTCGTCGTTCAACAGCGGCTTTGGTGTACCTCATGTTGTTGATTCGTTTAAGTTTCAGGCCATAAGCAACATTATCAAAAACCGTCATGTGCGGCCATAATGCATAGTTTTGGAAACACATCCCTGTATTGCGTTTATGCGGGGGAACAGTTGTGATGTCCCTGTCATCGAAGAATATCCTCCCACGATCGGGAATGTAAAAACCAGCAATTAGGCGAAGTAGAGTGGTCTTTCCACATCCAGACGGACCCAGGAGAGTTGCAAGTTCACCCTCCTCAATAGTGATATTCACCTCGTCTGTGGCAATGACTTCGCCAAAGGTTTTTCGTAAATTCTCAGTTCTAATCTCAACCATGATAATACCTCATATCCCTGTAATTGCAGCAGACCTAGCTCCCAGTATCTTGTTAGTTAGAGAAATGACAATCCATTGCATGGTCATCAAAAGAACTCCTAAGCAAGCTGCACTAGTTGATCCTCCCCATTGCCCTATCATCTCTAGCACACGAGACGTCCAATATGTCAGAGGGGCTTCAGAGTGTCCGACACTCCCTAAAATGAGACTCGTACTGACCTCGCTCACTGAATAGACAAATGACAGCAAAGATCCTGCTAGAACACTCACTCCAATCAGGGGTAATGTAATCCTGAGGAATGTCCTATTCTTACTTGCACCCACGTTTTGTGATGCTTCTTCAAGAACTACTGGCGTTGACATCAATCCTGCATAGGCGGCTCTCACTGTAAAGGGGAATTTTCGTACGGTGTATGACATGATGATTAAAAATGCTGGATGGCCAATTGGAAATATAGGGGTGTTATAGAAAAGCGTAAAGAAACCTGTGGCAATCACTATGCCAGGTAGGGCAATTGGCGCAGTCACAAGCAGGTCAAGTGCAGTTTTACCAGGAATGTCTTTGCGCGCGATTATGTATGCAGCACTGGAACCCAGAAGCACAATGAAAACAGTTGCTACGATTCCATAAAGAAGAGTGACACTTACTGACCGAGCAACATCAGGAAACGCCCAAAGCACCTCAAAGTTGCTTAAGGTCCAAGTGTCAGGTAGTAGGTTCTGTGGCTGCCATGAACTAGCTAGAGCAATCATGATAACACTGATCTGAGGTATCAGGGCAAGGAAAAGAATGGGAATCAGTATACAATATAGAAGAAGCTGCACCTTCTTACTTAATCTTCTAGTTCGTGGATTCCATTGCCCGCCTTTTGTACCCGAATCATATGACCGCAATGCGGTGTACTTCCGAATAGCCATGAATCCAATCAATGCGAAAATCAAGAGCACCATTCCAATTGCAGGGCCTTCAGCACCAACAACTCCCACTTGAGTCGCTACTGCCTGATAGACCTTGAAGGCAAGTGTGTTCCTCGCAGTGGCGTGATCTTGAAAAACAATGGGTGTACCTAGGTCTTCAATACTCAGAATAAAGGTAAGGATAGCCCCAGCTTGAATACCTGGCATAGCTAGAGGAAGAGTCACTGAACGGAAGAGCTTGAAACCTGTGGCTCCAAGATTCTCGGCCTGTTCTTCCAAAGAGGGGTCAATGCTCATGAATGACGAATATGCGTTCAGATAAACCAGGGAGAATAGGGAGAAGGACTGTACAAAAATCATTGCGGCAATTCCTTGGAGCACGATTGCCGATGGAAAGATATGTAATGTTTCATAAAATAACTTGTTAATGAAACCGTCTAGAGCTAGGAACTCCTTGATCCCAATGGCACCAACGAATGGAATCGCCAAGATTGGAAATATCAACAATGTACGAATTATTCTCTTACCGAAGAAGTCATACTTAGCCATGATGAATGCAAAAAAGACACCAAGGACAACAGCAGCGCCTGTAACTATGATTGCGATATAGATGGAGTTCAAGATTGCTCCAAAGTCCCAACCCCAGATTGCAACAGCATTGAGCGCTGAGTTATAGGCGGCACCATTGAAGTTGAGGTAGACACGTAGTTCGCCAGATTGGTTGATGATGAATGGCCATATTCTGGGGTCTCTAAAGAGTCCCGTGATGTTATCGAGTGTAAATTGTCCAGATGAGGTTAAGAAGGCATACGCAGTGACACTTACTAGGGGCATTATCAGAAAAAGTGTAAATACGCCAATTACAGCAAGTAACTGGATAGTTGTTACTTTATCTAGTTCGCGACGAGTCCTTCGAGCACCAACAACAATCCTTGTGCGGGTTCTTGAGGCCCATTCCCGCGTGTAT
>JAEORX010000153.1 GCA_016840685.1 Candidatus Thorarchaeota archaeon | reverse complement strand
AGGCGAAGCCACATGGGCTTGTATGTTTGATTATGGCACATGAGGGGTCACCATGTTCTGAGAGGGTGCCTATTGCTGTATAGAAATCGACCAAGTTATTGTATGACACAGCTTTCCCATGTAGTTGTCTGAAGAAGGGACTCTTTCCTGGTTCGAGATAGTATCTTGCCTCTTGGTGCCAGTTCTCCCCATATCTGAGCTCTTGTGGGTTGGTGAAGGTCAGCATAAAGGTGGCAGGAAACGGCTCCCCTGTTGAAAGATATTGGCTGATTGCAATATCATACCTCGCTGTGTGAGAGAAGGCTTTCTTCGCAAGATCTTTTCTGAGCTCAGGTGTAACATCATCGTTCAGTATTGCCTCAACAACCATATCATAGTCAGATGGTGATGAAACAACAAGGACCTCTTGGTAATTCTTTGCTGCAGCTCTGAGAAGGGTCACTCCACCAATATCGATGTTCTCTATTGCATCTTTTAGTTCGTGGGACTTCGAAATGACCTCCCTGAATGGGTAGAGGTTCACGACGACCAGTCCAACTGGTTGTATCTCCATCCTTTCTAGTTCTTCCTCATGATCCTTAGTGCTGAGAATTCCCCCCAACAGTTTTGGATGAAGCGTCTTCACTCGTCCATTCAGAATCTCGGGATACCCTGTAAAATCAGAAACAGTTACGACTGGAATTGCAGACTGCTTTAAGAGGTCTGCAGTCTTTCCGGTACTTATGAAATCAAAGTGTGAAGACAATGTCCTACAGAATTCAACTACGCCAATCTTGTCGTACACACTGACAACGCCAAGTCTTCTATCCAATAAACAACACCATCTAGATGTAGTTTGTAACTACCTGTCCTAACGTAACCTCTCTTCGCACGTCTGAAGCTTCATAAAAACTAATTGATTACTTATATGTGATAACTGTCATTTAGAAACCTCCAAATACCATACTAGTAACGAAACAGCGAGGTCATAAATATGGGATTCCTCGAGTCAATTGAGAGGTGGTCCTCTCTCCGAAATCTTATGGTGATGATAGTAGCCAGTTTCGTCGTCGTCATGGTCATGGCGATGCTCACACAGACCTGGGTGTACGATGTGTATGGCGAGGTCACCATGCCTGACACACGAATCACCTACTCATTCACTGAGATATCAGATGTGTTCAACACACTCGGGCAAGCAGGTCTCAACGTCTGGGCACAAGCGCACTTGCTTGATTTCATCTTCCCCTTGACCTACATGTTCGCAATGGCATTCGGTATCAATCTGGAAATCAGTAAACTCTCTCTCGAGAAGCCAAAGATGAAGTACCTAGTTCTATTCCCACTCTTGGCTGGAATCGCTGACTATGCTGAAAACATCTTGGTATTGACTCAGATTGCTGCCTATCCAAACCTCTCAGAACTTGTGATTGCGATTGCCAGTGCTGTCACAGGTTTGAAATGGATACTGCTACTAGTTGGATTTGTAGTCATCTTTGCGCTTCTTTTTGCTCTAGCTCTCAGCAGACTCAGAGCTATTAGCAAGTAAACTATCAAACTTTCACTTTTAGCCAGTAATGCGGATGAATGTTAATCATCCGTCTCATAACAAAATCATAACCAAGTACCGTTCCAAGACATCAATCTGAAATCAGCGACTGTCCTTGAATATTCGTTTATATTTAGAATCTTCTTTATCCATCCAGCTAGAGTCACGCCAACATTGATTTTCAGATTGAGACTAATTGCCCATGTACCTGATACACCAGATTGACCAACTGATACAGCAATATTGATTGGTGCATATGCCATAGCCTCGACAAAGGGTCCACCAACATCATACAATAGGAATGCCAATCTGCACTTGGCATATGGTGTGATTGTCACTCCTGCTGAAGCACTGATTGAAGGTCTTCCATATGACGCATCTCTCCCACTCTGCCATATTGGACTCCATCCACCATCCCATCTCACACCTGCTTTATACCATGCACTTGCTTGTGCCCATGTAGAGATTGAAAACTGACCCTTTGCATTTAGCTCCACACCAGCACTCACTGTGAGTTTCAGTTTAGCCCAGACGAGAACGCCACCTGCCCAGAAAGTAAATCGTGTTGAAAAAGTCCAGAGAACATATTCTCTCTTGATAGTGTAATCAACTGAAACACCTGCGGAGGCATCAACTCTAATTGCAGGCGTTATTTTCATCCATGATTCAAACCACTCTAGTCTGTAGCTGCCCTTAGACCATTTTCTCTCCCATCCCATAAACCAATCTACATTTAGTGTAGGGGTGGCTTTCAATGTTATTGAAAATGGACCTACATTAATTGTCTTTACAAAGGCTCCTGGGGCTATTCTGTATGACCAGGTCTTTGACCAGTCTCTTTCAATTTCGACTCTTTGGCACACTGTTGGAATCGGTGGTGCAGCATGGGTGTAATTAATCGAGAACATTCGATAAGTTTCCAGTGCTGTTGCTAGATAGGTTTCTGAAGCTGTGATATTCCCTTCAGTCACATTGAGTAATTCACTTACAATCACTCTATTAGCAATCACAGCCACACTAGCTTGCATAATGGTACCTTCACCAAAGCCGACGGTCCAATTCAGATTCTCTAGACCGCTTGGATTTTGAAGCACACCACTAGGAGGCAAGTCAAATGCAATCTCCCATCGAGATGTATAGATCTGGTCGCCTGGGATTGACTGTAACATGAGCATCATGTATTGTATTTTTGTGAATATGAACTCAGCAGCTGAATTCGTAGTGTTTTCATCTATAGGTCCTACTCTGATCTGCCAATCAGTGCCGCCAATGTACTCAGCAAGTTGCGATGTGCTAGCTAATAATGTGATTACAGTTTCATTATTCGTGCTCCAAGGTATGGTTTTGGAATCATAAATGCTAATATCAAATCCCAGCAGAACCAGCTGCTCCATAGAAACGCCCTCGTAAAGTGATTGCTTCACTGGTGCGGAGTTTTGCTGAACCTGCGGTGCGGATACGCCTCCATAATCTAGTTGAGCATATGCCACTTGTCCTGGGTTAACTACAGCATCAGTGCTCTTTTCGGTGCCGTTGAAACTGCCAAAAATAGTATAGGTTCCAGGGAGAAGATGATACCAAATATATCCTGGAGCAGACACATTTATTTTCGGTGATCCCTCTGGTCCCCTGTAATAGACTTCTGTGAGGTTAACCAGTTCAGCATCATAATATCCTGAAATGAACAGACTCCCTGTGTTGTTGTCAGTCTTGCCATAATTGTGCGCTGCTATAGCAAGGTCCCTCATGTCGACTTTTCCATCCCAGTTCAAATCGAGCTCTGGAACCCAATCCTCATCACTGATAGTAGCTCCGATATGGCTGGCTAGGAGATCTAGGTCTTCTAGGTCAACTCTACCATCATGGTCGCTCACATCACCCAGGAGAGAAACATCCTTGATAGTTTCCTCAGCATCTGATTCTTCACTAACAGGGATTGTTTCAGGCACTTCATACTCGACATTTTTCTCTAAAGATAGAGGGTTCTCAAAGAGTGATTCGCGAAGTAAGTCAGATAATGGAGACTCTGGAATTGTAATGTTAAATGAAATATTAGCACTACCATCTTCTTGAATTGATACATTCTGCATTGTTGACATTTCTATTTGGGTTGTCACACTCTCAACTTCAGAGGCAACTAGAACCTTACCTCTTGATGTTGCCTTTGTTGATTGAAACGAATAGCTATCATCTAGAACCAGCTTCGTCAGCGGATAGTTTTCAGTGGGGTAGTATCCATTATTCACTATGTGAAATGTGTCATTAGTCCCACTCGCAGTCAACATGCCATTACCAATACCCATCTCTTCTGCTTGCACTACTGATACTGTGATGAATGGAACATTCGAGTTGACAACATTGGTTGATTCATAGTCAATTGTACTCCAATAGATAACCAAATCAGTTTCCAAATAATAGTCTGGATCGAATTCTTCAATATTGGCTGACGTCTGATTATTGATATTCCCTGGCAAGTATCCTCCCCCAACCAACCACTCTTGCACAAACGCTGCATAGGAGTCTCCGGGATTATTATAGAATACAATATTCACATCGTTCGGATCCATATGGCTTGAAGCCCATAAAATCGTCCTATTCAGGAGGTTCAATATCTCCGTCGCGAATTGAGTTGGTCTATACCACCCAAAGAATGCATACTTAAGTGGGTCATTAATGATCAACACAGCCTTTTCTGTTTCTAGTGATGCAACTGTTGAATTTCGTGATAGGCTTGGATTTACTGAATCGGTTGTCAGATACAAACCTGCGATGCTCGATGCAAATATTACTAGAATCACAAATGTTGATTTTAGCTTCGAATTATTCATCCGGCTTAGCCCTCCTTCTTTTGACAACTCCAATTGCTACCAATATCAGTACACCAACAATGACCGCTACCACTATCAGGTCACGAACAAGACTGTCTAGAGGTTGAGGAATGGAAATTGTTGCTCCGTCTACGTGCTCTATGGCTATTGTGTCTAGATATGGATCAAGAACAAACGTATCGACTCCGTACGGAAGAGAGAACATAAAACCAAGCTGTTCCACAGTCGGTATAGTTTCCAAAGTGAACTCAATCCACATGAGACTCCCATAGCCAGAGCTTCTTGTGTTGTTTTCTAGTAGTGTTTCGCCAGCAATGACATAGCCCTGATTATTCTCAATTATAGGAGTTATAGCAATAGTTGATTGATCGGAAAAGAAATCACTCCTGTCACCATCTGTATAGCCCACTTGTGAAACGGTGAAATAGGTGGAATTGAAGAGAATTTTCAATTGCCATGCAAAACTTTCCTCTGTGATGTTCAGCCAAATGGTCAAATTGAATTTCTCGTCTACGGTTCGTACAACCCCAGTTGATGGTTCTATCCATAGGGCATTTGGCTGATGTTGTTCATTAGGTTCAATTGCTACCGCATAGTTTGTTGAACAAGTCAGTATGAAAATTATAAACATAAAAATGAAACCAGAAAATACTCTTCTCTGTTTCCAATACCACGCGAATACCATGAATAGTTGAATTTACATTTTAATTTTTAAGGGTATATTGGAGATAATAAACCAACTTCTTTAGCATATTCAAATTGCAATCACATCAGAACTACTAAATACATCGTCATACTTGTTCAAGATGGCCGACTATGACCAAACTCATGATTACTGACACAGTCCTTCGGGACGCACACCAGTCTCTTCTAGCGACTAGGATGCGAACTGAGGACATGATTCCAATCTGTGAGAAGCTCGACAAGGTTGGATACTGGTCTCTCGAGATGTTCGGAGGAGCAACCTTCGACTCCATGATGCGTTTCTTGGACGAGGACCCTTGGGAGCGTCTGGAAAAACTACGTGAAGCAATGCCAAATACTCGCCTTCAGATGCTTCTCCGCGGGCAGAACATTGTGGGCTATCGCCACTATGCTGATGATGTGCTTGAAGCCTTTGTTGTTGAAGGCGTCAGGGCTGGTCTTGATGTCTTCAGAATCTTTGATGCTCTAAATGACATCCGCAACATGAAGGCTGCAATGAAATTTGTAAAACGTGAAGGTGGTCATGTTCAAGCAAGCATTTGTTATACACTCAGTCCATTTCATACGAATGACAAGTTTGTGGAGATGGCGAAGGAGCTCTACGCTCTTGATGCAGACTCGATATGTATCAAAGACATGGCTGGTCTCATCTCACCCGAGGCAGCATTTGATCTAGTGACCAAACTCAAAGAACAGCTCGATATTCCCATCCAACTTCACTCACATTACACAAGTGGGATGGCGGCTATGGCATACCTGAAGGCTGCCGAAGCTGGAGTGGACGTTGTGGACTGTGCGATATCAGCACTCTCAATGGCAACATCGCAGCCAGCCACTGAGTCCATTGTTGAGGCTCTGAAAGGCAACGAACGTGACACAGGGCTTAACATCAAGCTTCTTTCAGAGATTGCATCATACTTCAGAAAAATCCGCAGAAAGTATGGTCAATTCGAAGGTAGTCTGCAGGGTGTTGATCCACAGGTACTCGTGTTCCAGATTCCTGGAGGCATGCTCTCAAACCTCGATAATCAGCTCAGAGAGCAAGGTGCCCTCGACCGATATGATGAGGTCCTTGAGGAGGTTCCCCGAGTTCGGGCTGAGTTAGGCTATCCGCCATTGGTCACACCATCAAGTCAGATTGTTGGAACTCAAGCCACACTCAACGTGATCACAGGCGAGAGGTATAGTATGATTCCAACTGAGGTCAAGCAGTACATCAGAGGCTACTATGGTCGCCCTCCAGCTGAGATTGACCCTGAGGTCAAGAAGAAGGCAATTGGGAATGAAGAACCACTGGATTGCAGACCCGCGGATATGCTCGAACCTGAATTACCAGCAGCTCGCGAGGCATTGAAGGACATTCCACATGTCCCTAGAGACCTCGTTTCTTATGCACTTTATCCACAGTATGCGCTTGACTTTCTCAAGCGGAAAGCGCAACGCTTGAGTCGAGG
>JAEORX010000152.1 GCA_016840685.1 Candidatus Thorarchaeota archaeon | reverse complement strand
CTAAAAAGCTCGCAAATATCTTGATTCATGTTCTATCGTCGACAAGGAAGCATATAGACTATTGATGTTACATAGTTGCGTATTGACTAGGACTCTGGGCCTGACGAGATTGGGACCCTTAGACCTCAAAAATGGCAAAATTCTGGAAATTTGAGTGACAGACCACGAATCATTGACACCATGAACTTCTCCACTCGGGTACTGGATCTGGTTCAATAGGTGGTCAAAGATGGTTCGAACAAGACTCACTCCCTCCTCAAGCTTCATTCAAGAGCTGATATCGATTCCTGGAGGAGAGATTCTAGAGAAGTGTGTTGCTTGTGGGGTTTGCACAGCAAGCTGCTCCATCGCATCTGGGACATCACATAACCCAAGACAGCTGATGCAGAAGATACTCGTTGGCGCAAGAAAGCCTGTGTTGGAAAGTGATCAACCTTGGCTCTGCAAGACTTGCAATCTCTGCGAGGACAGCTGTCAGTATGGCGTGAAGCTCTCTGATGTGTTCGAGATAGTGAGAGAACTGGCAATCCGTGAGGGTATCATTCCGGACGCTTTCAAAACTCCTTCACAGAAGATACTGACCGATGGGTGGCTAATGGCAAGTGCTTATTCTGATTATGTTGCTGATGAACGAGAAGAGCTTGGTCTCAGTTCAAGACTGTCGCAAAACAACAGCTACACGAGAGATGTAAGGTCAAAGTATTTTGATCTGTGAGGTCGATATATTGAGGGAGTACGTGCTGTTCAGAGGTTGCATCACTCCAGTACGACACCCTGCGTATGAGGCCGCGACAGTTCTCGTGTTGGAGCGACTTGGAATAAACGTAAAGCCACTCAGCAACACCAACTGCTGTGGTGCACAATACATCGAGTCACTCGATGAGCGGGCTTTCTTGGCACTTGGTGGGCGTATACTTGCCCTCGCCGAACAAGAGGGGAAAGATATCCTAACCCTTTGTGGTGCATGTGCTGGGTCTCTGAAACACACAAAGAAGCTCCTCGACCGTAGGAAGCGTGCCAGGTCTGAGGTGAACTCACTTCTGGGAAAAGAGGGTCTTGAGTATACAAAGAATGTCAGAGTGAAGCATCTCCTCGATGTCTTTGAAGAGGATATCTCGCTGGAAGCTCTGCATGCTGCTATCACGAATCCATATGCAGGCATTAGATTGGCTGCTCATTACGGATGTTATTTGACACGACCCTTTGATGAACTAAATTCACCTGCCATCAAGATCCCTACAATCATGGATACCGTGATTCGGATTGCTGGAGGCCGGCCTGTTGAATATGAGGGGAAATCTCGTTGCTGCGGTTCACCAATCCTAATCATGGATGAAACTGTTGCAAACAATGTTGGACTGAACAAGATACGTAACATGAGGGAGGCAGGTGCAGCAGGCATTGTCACAGCATGTACTAATTGCGACATTCAACTCTCCCAGGTTCAATATGGAAACGGGATGGAGAAGTCACGGCTTCCTGTGATGACACTGCCTCAGTTCCTTGGTCCAGCCATGGGCATCTCTGATGATGACTTAGGGATGTACATGAATCGAACAAGTCCTAGTCGGATAATTGAATCATTAACAGGTGTGAGGTAACAATGGAACAAAGTGAAGACAAAAGCTACCGCGGCGATTTTCCTGTGCGTGATCAAGACGTACAGGCGTCATTCAAGTATGACGTCGCGAGTATGGTGGGAGGTGAAGGTCTCCTCCGATGCCTGAAGTGCGGTGCCTGTAGTGGAGGATGTCCTGTGGGGTCTGTGATAGACTACCGCCCAAGGAAGGTATTGGGTAATGTCTTACTTGGTCTCAAGGATGAAGTGCTATCAAGCGACCAGATTTGGCTCTGCGCTGCCTGCTTCACGTGCGAGGAACGATGTGTCCAACAGGTGGCATTCACAGATGTCGTGACTGTTCTCCGAAACATGGCGAGTAAAGAGGGACATGCAGCACCAGGATATGTCAAGATGGCAGAGATGGTCATGCAGAACGGACGTGTGAGTGCAAGAACCGGGGTTGTCGACAAAATGCGTGAGCAACTCGGGCTACCCCCTCTCCAAGATCCTGCGATTGACCAGCTAAGAGGGATAATGAAGGCTGCTGGTTTATACGATGTGATTGCTGCGAACAAGAAGGAGGGTGAGTCAGATTGAAGAAGGCTATGGCGTGGGGTTGTTTGGTACCGACAAGGAGGTCTCTGATAGGATATGAGGCAGCCACAAGAAAGGTCTTGGACCACCTCAACATCCAGACCATTGACATTCCCAATGAGACCTGTTGTGCCCCCTTTTGGATGCAGTCACTTGACCTGACAACATCAATTGCAATGGCTGCTAGGAATTTAGCAAAAGCAGAGGAGATGGGTCTTGACCTTTTAACTCCGTGCAGTGGGTGCTTCCACTCCTACAAGCGAGTGAATCATGTTCTGGAGACCTATCCGGATATGCGAGAAAAGATTGATGATATTCTACGAAGTGTAGGTCTCCATTATGAGGGAAAAGTTGAAGCTCGACATATTGTAGACTTCCTCCACAAGGATATTGGGGCTGATGAGCTCAAACGCAGATCTACACGAGACCTCAGCAGTATCAAGATTGGGCTCCGATATGGATGTCACATGCTTAAACCTCACGAGCTGTTGAACATTGAGTATTCCGAGAGACCCACATTTGCAGATGAGCTCATCGAACAGTTTGGCGTGAACAGCGTGCAATATGCAGGTCGACACAGATGCTGCGGAGGACTATTGAGAGGAGTAGAAGACGATGTAGCAGATCGTATCCTTCATGAACGTCTTGAGGACGCTAACAACGCAGGAATAGATGGAATCGTCACAGTCTGTTCACTTTGTCATCTGCAGCATGACATGGGTCAGCGAAGCATCAAACGGAAATTCGAGATGGAAGACCTTGACCTCCCTGTTCTTCACTTCCCACAGATTATCGCTCTTGGTTTTGGCTATTCTCCGGAAGAGCTCGGACTTGATCACCATACTGTCAAGACGGATAAAATCGTTGCAAAGATTATGGGAGGTGGACGAAGATGAGTGATTCAGACATACGTGTTGGAGTCTTTGTGTGTAACTGCGGATTGAATATTGCTGGGACTGTTAATTGCAAATCAGTAGCGGAATACGCTTCTTCTCTTCCTGATGTTGCGTATGCTGTTGACCTCCTTTTTGCATGTTCAGATGATGGTCAAGATAATATCAAGAAGGCAATAAATGAGCACGATCTCAATAGAGTCATAGTAGCCTCTTGTACGCCACGTACTCATGAGCCTGTATTCAGGGCCTGCGTTGAGGAGGCTGGATTAAACCGGTATCTGTATGATCAGGTGAATCTCAGAGAACATGTCAGTTGGGTCCACATGGATGATCATGACCTTGCCACCATGAAGGCTCAAGAGCTTGTTGCCATGGCTGTTGAACGAGCAAAGTATCTGGAACCCCTTGAGAGAAAGGCTGTTGATGTCATCCAAAGTGCCGCGGTCATCGGAGGAGGAGTAGCAGGTATCTCTGCAGCACTTGACTTGGCAAATGCAGGTTTTCAGACCCATCTGATTGAGAGCCGACCAACCATAGGTGGGCAAATGGCTTTGCTGGACAAAGTCTTCCCACAGAATGATTGTGCCATCTGTATCCTCGGTCCCATCATGTCGAAGGTAGGACAACATCCAAAGATCAACCTCATGACCTATAGTGAGTTGGATTCGGTTGAGGGTTATGTAGGGAATTTCCGATTGAAGGTCAGGAAGAAGTCACCCTACATAGACTATTCGAAATGTAATGGATGTGGTGATTGTGAAAAGGTATGTCCAGTTAGTGTCAAGAACGAATATGAGTTTGGTATTGCCACAAGAAGGGCAGCCTATCGCCCATTCCCACAGGCCGTCCCCAACAAGTATACAATTGACAAGCGAGGGACATCACCCTGCAGGATTGCCTGTCCTGCTCATGTGAATGTCCAGGCCTTCATCACTCTCCTAAAGGAGGAACGATTCGACGAGGCTCTTGAGATTTACAGAAAGAACTCACCTTTCGCAGGTACATTGGGTAGGGTGTGTACGAATCCTTGTCAATTGGAATGTGAACGGGGTAAGTATGATGAGGCTGTGAGTATAAAGAATCTTCACAGGTTCCTTGCGGACTATGAACGTGCCCATGGTGATCTAAAGATAGAGGCTATAGAACCAGACAAGAAGAAGGCAAAGAAACCTGTGGCAATCGTAGGGGCTGGTCCCTCAGGTCTTGCATGTGCATATGACCTTGTCAAGGCAGGCTACTCAGTAACAGTGTTCGAGGCAAGGAAGGAAGCGGGGGGACTCCTAAGATGGGGTATTCCCGAGTACCGACTACCACGTGACGTGCTCAGAGATGAGGTTGAGATTGTCAAAAAGCTCGGGCTCACACTCAAGACCGGGATAAAGGTCGAGTCTATCAAAGAGCTCAAAGACCAAGGTTTCAAGGCTGTGTTTGTAGCCACCGGAGCCCCGGTAAGTCGTAAGATGAAGGTACAGGGAGAGAATGCTCATGGTGTCCATCATGCTCTCGACTTTCTTGACAGAGTCAATAGTGGAAAGTCTGTGAGCATTGGGACAAATGTCGCAGTCATCGGTGGGGGTAATGCTGCGATTGATGCAGCCCGGACAGCAAAACGATTGGGTGCCAAAAAGGTCACAATCGTCTACCGTCGTACGCGTGAAGAGATGCCTGCCATTGCCAGTGAGGTTGACGAAGCGGAGACTGAAGGAGTCAATATCGACTTCCTTGCCACTCCCGTCGAGATCCTTGTTTCAGACAAGAATGTAGCAGGAATGAAATGTATACGGATGAAGTTGGGTACTCCTGATGAATCTGGTCGTAGAAGACCTGTTCCAATCTCTGGCTCTGAATTCAAGATGAAGGTCGATACAGTCATCATCGCGATAGGACAAGAGGTCACACAAGAGTCGTTACTTTCTGGCCTTGAGCCAACGATGTGGGGCTCTCTTGAAGTCAATCCCATAACTCTGGAAACCAATGTTAAAGGTGTCTTCGGAGGCGGTGATGTTGTCAGTGGCGGAGCTACAGCCATTGAAGCTGTAGCCACAGGCAAAGAGGCCGCCAAGTCCATTGACCGATATCTCATGGGTGAAGACCTCGTTGAGGGTAGAGAAGAGGTTTTGATACCAATTGAGGACATTGAGGTTGATGAAACCTCGATAAAGATGAGGTATGCCCCTGCAATGAGAACTTTAGGCATGACGAAACGGAAGACAACCTTTGGTGAGGTCGAGCTGGGATTCACAGAGGACGATGCACTTGCTGAGGCTGAACGATGCCTGAGCTGTGGAGTGTGTTGCGAGTGTGAGAAGTGTGTGGAAGCATGCAAACTTGAAGCAATCGACCACTCCATGAAGGATGAGATTGTCGAGTTGAATGTTGGAACAATTATCATCGCCACAGGTTTCAAAGTGCATGATCCGTTAGAAACCCGAGAGTTTGGCTATGGGACATTCGAGAATGTGATAACGAATGCTCAGCTGGAGCGTCTAACCAATGCTGCAGGACCGACCCAAGGGAAACCGAAACGTCCATCGGATCATACAATACCAAAGCGAGTCGCATTCGTGCAGTGTATTGGGTCAAGAGACCGGCGATTTAACCAAGACTACTGCTGTTACATAGGCTGTGAGAACTCTCTCAAGCAGGCCATCCAAATCAAGGAGAAGTATCCTGAAACAGAGATCACCGTCTATGCTATGGACATCCGAACACATGGTCTTGGATACGAGGGTCTCTACAGGCGAGCCCGCGAGATGGGTGTGATTGTAGTCAAGGGAAGACCATCAGAAATTGAGGAGGACCCAGAAACAAAGTCTCTCATTGTGATGGCCGAAGACCTCTACACTGGTGAGCGTTTAGAGACTACCACAGACCTTGTCATCCTTGCTACCGCTCTCTTACCAAACGATGACACCCCTGAACTAGCGAGGAAGCTGAAGGTTTCCACAGGCGAATACGGATTTCTGATGGAGGCGCATCCTAAACTCAGACCAGTTGACTCTTTCCAGGATGGTGTGTTCCTTGCTGGCGCTGTCCTTGGACCTATGGACATACCAAAGGCTGTCGCATATGGTAAGGGTGCAGCAGCTGGAGCTCAAGCCCTGATGGCACCTGGCGTCTTCTATGTTGAACCCATCTATGCAGAGATAGACACAGACCTATGTTTTGACTGCGACCTATGTTCTGATGTCTGTCCGTATGGGGCTATCTCAGGGACTGGAGATGAACGGCGAATCATGTTTGAACTCTGCCAGGGATGTGGCACCTGTGCTGCCGCATGTCCCAAGAATGCCATCGATATGCGACATTATCGCAGACAACAGATCATGCCGCAGGTGAAAGCTGCAGCATCTGTCAAAGGAGTGTTGGTACCATGACTCGAAAACGATTCGAACCAAGTATTGTTGCGTTCACCTGTAACTGGTGCTCCTATGGAGGGGCTGACTTGGCCGGTATCTCCCGTATCCAACATCCACCGAACGCGAAGGTCATCAGGCTCATGTGTTCCGGTCGCGTGGATCCTACAATGGTCCTTGAGGCTTTCAAAGATGGGGCTGATGGAGTTATGGTGACAGGTTGTCATATCGGAGATTGTCACTATGCAACAGGGAACT
>JAEORX010000151.1 GCA_016840685.1 Candidatus Thorarchaeota archaeon | reverse complement strand
GATACAGAGTTCACCAACAGAATCCTTCTCCCTCTTCGACCAGCTTACTATTGCTCGGGTGTTTGGAGGAACATCATCAAGTTCTATATCACGATCTCCAACGCACCAGAACCTAGGAATGTTTACTGATTTCATACCTTCCACAATTAAGAAATCAAACTCAGTAAGATCTGCCAACTCCTCAGGGCTAATTCTTTCTTTGAACCTCGGAGATCTTCTGTTAGGTCCAAGAAAGATAGTCAATGATGCACCGGCTTGCATGTGTCGCCATGTGTCTGTTCCTTGGTCAGGTCCTGCAACATGCATCGAGCTCTTGATGGTTGCAACAGAGTGTCCACTCTCTACTAGAACCCTTATGATCGCCTCCACCAAGGATGTCTTCCCCGTACCAGAAAGACCTGAAACCGCAAAGACTCGCATTGCTCCAGACTTCATCCATCTCCCATAAGGTAGTTTCGCTTCAACCCCGAGCATCCAGAAATCGTCGTAAAATAGCTGCTCGAAGGATGAGCCTTAAAACGGGGTCATGTTTCGTTCGACTTAGGTGAAAACACCTATGGCCAGCGAGAAGCATGTGGCAGTGGAATGCATAGATGTGCGACGTGAGTTCCAAGATGGCACACGAGTCATCAAAGTGCTGCAAGGGACCAATCTAAAGGTCGATAGAGGAGAATTTGTGGCTATAGTCGGTGCATCTGGATCTGGGAAGACCACACTTCTCAATCTCATTGGAGGGCTAGACCAACCAACCTCGGGCACCATCCTTGTTGATGGTGAAGATATCACGAATCTTGACGACGATCAGATGTCAGAGGTCAGACGTCATAAGATTGGGGTTCTGTTCCAAGATCAACATCTACTTCCAATCTTCACAGCCCTAGAGAACGTGGAGGTCCCAATGCTTCTTGATGATATTCCTGAGGACGAACGGAGGGAACGTGCGAGGAATCTCTTAGAGACGGTCTTTGTCGACCACAGGTCTCAACACATGCCCCACGAACTCTCTGGAGGTATGCGGTCGCGAGTCGCGCTCGCTCGAGCTCTTGCGAATGACCCTGCCATCCTTCTATGCGACGAGCCAACTGGTGATTTGGACCATAAGACAGGAGGAGAGGTCATTCAGCTCATGAGAGACCTTGCCAAGAGGAAAAACCTTGCAGTTATTGCGGCCACACATGATCCAGAAACCGCTCGGATGGCTGATAGAATCCTCCTCCTCAGAGATGGTGTTCTGGTTGATGAGCTTGTAGGTGACTTCTTCAAGCACAGTAGGGTCGATGTGACCACGAAAAAGACTGAGGACAAGACTCGAGAGAAAATTTCCAGATAGGAGTGATCTCAGTGGGTGTGGTAAAGAACAACAAGACAAGGGGCAATAGAGCCTATGGCCTCTCCTATGCCCTTAGCGCACTCAGAGCCCACCCATTCAGAGCCATTAGTTTAGCCCTTACATTGAGTCTGGGTATCAGTCTTTTCGCATCCACTATGGTTTGGGGTGATACTGGCATCTATGTGAGCATCTATGAGTATCTTGATGGGAACACATACCAAATGGTAGTTGATTATGAACCAGGGTTTCCTCAAGCCCTTAGAATGGCTGAGAGTTATTTGGACCAAAGTCAATTTGTGGAGGAAACCTATCGGGTCAACTCGACAGTGGGACTTGTTTTTGGTACAGGCTTGTCTGATGACACCTTATATGACATAACGGACTCGGTCTACAGCCAAGGAATAAAGGACTGTCGAGTCATCTTTGTTGATAATGAGTTTCTGAATGATACTGCTGGTGAGTTTACCATAGATGGTTCTTTTCAACTCGGTGAGGGTGAGATTATTGTTTCACTGATGTTCGTCGAGTATGTGAGACAGGTCTTCAATATCACACTGCAGATTGATGACACTCTGGATGTAGATTTACTCACTGGGGATGCAAATTCACTCCCAGCTCCGCTTGGAACGCTGGGTCGAATGAGCATGACTGACCTCAGGATTGTCGGCACCTTTGACCTCCGTAACTTTGGCTCGATAATGTATCGTACCTTTTCTTTCTTTGAACAGGGGCGTCCGAATTGGAACAACACAAACATGAGATATGAGGTGATGGGGCTTCGAGACAGCATTCTGATTGGTGCTGATTCAATACCAAGTGGCTCGCTCTCTAGGGATGGGTTCTTCAGCGAAACAATGCTAGTGAGAGTTTCAGCAAGTCATCTAGCCACAAGCGAGCCTCAGAGGATTGGTACCAATCTGTTTGACTTGGCTGTTCGCACTGAGGAGTTATATGACATCACTTGGGATGGTCAGGACAAATTATGGGAGCTTCAGGGTGTTGTCAATTCCTACCTCGCCACCCTGGATCTATCGATACTAGCTCTCCCAATCATCCTCTTGGCTCTGTTCTTTTCTGTCTTTGCTGCGGACACGTTTATGGCGCCTCGGAATGTTGAGGTTGGAATCATCCGTTCCAAGGGTGCAAGTTACTCTCAAGTGTCAGGCATCTTCCTATGGGAATCCCTATTTATAGCCGCACTTTCAGTGGGACTTGGTATTCTGTTCAGTGTTTTATTCGCACCATTGATCCCCTCAACTATCAGCTTCATGACCTTTGACTGGGGTATTTACCTGTTCTATTTGTCTAACACAGTCATTAGCTCGAACACGGTACTTCGTGCTATTGGTCTTACAGTCCTTCCTAGTCTACTATTCATTCTATACTTAGCCAGGAAATCTGCATCGACCGAGATTAGTCTTAGTCTGGCGGAAGTAAGTGAAAGTCCAACTGAACAATCTGAAGCGCACGGGTTTACTATTGGGGCTTCAGTCTTCCTTCTAGCTTTGGTGGTTGTCATGATATTCATACTCCCAAGACACCCAGTCCTTTTCCTGCTAGAACTTGTATTGGGTACTGCTGCTTGGTTCTTCATAGCTTTCAATGGCTCTCGTATCTCCCGTGTGGGTCTTGCTAAGGTTTCAGAAAGGTTGTCATTTGCCCTAGGACAGAAGAATCTGATATCAGCTGGCTATCTGAAGATGCGGAGGGGCAGAATCATCCCATTGATGGTTGTACTCGCTCTTACTATGTCTTCAACCATAACATTTGCTGTTCAATCGGAAAGCTTCAGGGTTAATCTAGAACATGAAGTCAGTTATGCCATTGGCTCAGACCTGCGGGTTGATTGTACTCTTCGTGAGTTTGATTTCAGTCACGACTTAGAGGCATATGAGGGTATCAAGAATGCAACACCAGTACTACGGACATGGGCTCAATTAGGAAGAGAACTACTAACTATTGCAGCTTTAGAACCAACTGAATACCTATCGATAGGGAAATTCGACCAATCAAGTTTCTTTGGCGAATCTCCTGAAACTGTATTGTCTGCTCTAGCTTCTGTACCAAATGGTATTGTACTGAGTGCGGCTCATGCTGCAAGATGGAATAAGACCATTGGTTCCACATTGAATCTTGAAATGAGTGATATTGGAACAACACAAACCGTGATGTTCAATGTCACTGGATTAGTTTATAGCGCACCTGGTTTTGGCTATGCTGCAAATGAATATGTTCCTCCCTCTGCACTTGGTGCAGGTTTTGGATTCGGGTCTGGAAATGATGGATTCGCGTTAACAAACCTTGAATTCATTGAGAATGTAGTTGACGAACACGAATCGACTCTCTTTTTTGCTGAGCTTGATGAGAACGCAAATCATACGCTTCTCCTCGATGAGCTCCGTGCATTATCAGGAGTCACACCAAATACTCCTGAAGAGTTCGACCTTAGAGCAAACTCTCTTCAAACCGCACTGTTTCTGAACACAATCGAGGGTCTCTTTTCTATTGGTTTTCTCATGTCCCTGACTCTCAGTCTGTTTGCACTCTCAATCTCATTGGGCTCTGTTGTGAGAGAGCGTCGGAAAGAATATGCCATCATGCGTGCAATAGGAGGATCCCAACGACAAATTGTAAGCATGGTCTTCTCAGAGTTTGCAGGTGTGGTAATTGCGTCGTTAGCACTGAGTCTAGTTCTGGGTGCTGTTTTCGCATATGTCATGGGCTTGTTGTTGACCGCGATGAGTCCTTTCTCACGAATGTTAACGCCAACGATTACATTTCCGTTTGATTTCATTGCAATAGTCCTATTGGTTGAGATATTGGCTATGATTATCGGTGCATATCTCCCATCAAGGGAGGCATCGAAGACGAATCCTGCAGTTGTACTTCGGAATATGTGAGGTGATTGAGTGAATAGGAGAAAAGAAAAGAAGATTCTCAAGGGCAATCCACTCTGGTCAATCAGTTATGCTCTCACCTCATTGAAGAACTATAAAGCCCGTAACTTTGGAATAATTCTAGTCCTAGCAATTAGTGTAGCAATACCCGTCACTGTGTTTGCATGGACAAATACAGGATCACGCTTGGCTGTTGAAGCGTTCTTTGATGACACCTCCTATCAATTCCGCATTCAGAATGTTCCAGGAAATTTTGATTACTCACACACAATTGATGCACAGGACTTCGTGATGTCCAGTCCCTATGCAGAGTTCGCGCATATTGTAGCTAGCACTGTTGGGATATTTCGAATGGATGGTGTCACACCAGAGTGGGACGCATATGGGACAGGATGGCCCAATTATGAGAATGGTATCAAGGATTGTCGTGTAGTTGTTGTTACGAATGAGGTTCTTGATGTTTGGTCAAAAGATTATGAATTAACAGGAAATTCAACACTGAATCCTGGTGAAATCTTGGTGTCCAGGCAGTTCATAGACTTCACAGAGGAAATGATGAGTAGGACTCTGAATGTCACTATCAATCTTGACATTGGTTCTATGATAAGCTTGGATGTTCTTCGTACATTCTATTATCCAGTGGATGGAAATCCCTTTGACCCGCTCCTTCTCAATCGCCAGATAGTTCGCAATCTGACAATTGCAGGTGTCTACGATTTCACAAAACCATCAATCCTACTCGGTGGTTTTGCATCAATGAAACGAAGCAACTACATCGTAGGAACCACTAGCTTTGTGTTAGGACTTACAGATGCTGTTTTGATTCTAGAAGAAGACCTTGGAGCTGAATCAGTCCAAATGATCACCAATGAAGGCTTTTTCACTCCTGTCCAGTTTGTTCGTGCTTCAGCTGATGGTCTTTTGCAGGGTGGAGCGACTGCCGCTGCCCAGAAACTGATGAATTTCAAAACACAGATTGAAGAGAGTGATGATGCTCTGTTTGTCTACGGTTTAGGAAACATCAACGATTTGCAGACTCATATCTCAACATATCTAGCAAGTCAGGTGCTGATTATTTTAGCAATTCCCATTATGATAATGAGTCTGATGCTCACCATCTTCACATCAGAATCCTCCGTGGCTCAACGAAAGGGTGAGATCAGTGCCCTTCGGGCAAAGGGTGCATCCTTCAATCAGATATTTACTGGATTTATCTGGGAGTCTCTTATCCTATCCATTTTCGGTCTATTAGTTGGTGCCGGATTATCTATCTTGGCTGCACCGCTCATGGGCTCAGCAACTGGCTTACTGGCATTCAATCCAGTCTTATACAACATATTCCTGGCAAAGCTCATCATTCCTATTCAGGCCATTGCCTTGGCAGTTGCGATTGCATTGTTTCTACCTGCTGCCTACTTGCTCCATGTTGCTCGAAGAATCGATGTGACCGAGATTGGCCAACCGACCACTCGACTGACATATGAGGTCCCAGAGGAGGTGAACATCTGGCACTATACTCTGGCTCTTGGAGGAACACTGTCGGTCCTATTGGTGGTACCCATTCTCTTCAATCCGGTTGGCCAGATTGCATTCGTTGAGATACTCCTCGCGACACTACTGCTATTCGTAGCATCATATCTTGGGTCAAGAGCCATGCGTCTTGTCACAGCTAGGGCTTCGGAGAGAATGCACAGGTTGATTGGTGAGAAGAAATTGTATCTCACACAGAGTCTCCGGAGGCGAAAAGGGCAGTTCATTCCTCTATTGGTGATTCTGACACTTACACTGACTACAACAACAATGATGTTGATACAGACTGCCAGTCTTGAGGACACCCTCCAGAATGAGGCAATTTATGCTCTGGGTTGTGATATACGGATAGAAACTCCTCAACAAGACTTGAACTGGACAGACACAATCGAGGAGTATGAGGGAGTTGTAGGTTCGACTCCTGTGATTGAACTGCTATCGTATGTTGAGAACGAGGCATTCTATCTTGAGGGATTAGACATAGGAGTCTATAGTAATTTAGGGACATTCAGACCAACTAGCTTCATTGGTGACACTCCAGAGGATGTCCTAAGCGCCTTGAGTGCTACCGAGAACGGGATCATTATCAGTATGTATCATATGGAACTCTGGAATGTTACAATTGGTGATACAATAACCATTCTGGTTTCATCTGTTGGCGTCGCCAATGAGGTTGACTTTGAGGTGGTGGGAGTCATGAGGAGTGCTCCAGGCTTTGGAATGGCTGCTAGCCACGATCTTCAAGGCGTACCATTTGGGGCCTACTTCGAATTCCAACCTGGTCGCGGTGGATTTGCTTTAGTCAACATAGAGTATCTCGAGTCAGTTTCAGGCTATTCAACGTCCGAGGTCTTCTTTGTCCAGACAACGTCGCTGGATGATGCGTCTGGACTTATAGAAACGGTCAGTGCGATTCCGTATACCACTGTCTATACAAT
>JAEORX010000150.1 GCA_016840685.1 Candidatus Thorarchaeota archaeon | reverse complement strand
CACCGAATGTTGCAATGTCATTCGCATTCACATGTACTGCAAGCCAGCCAACATCAGCTATGGAGCCTGTAATTGGATCGGTTGCCGCAATGATCACCTTATCAGCGATACGGATAACTGATGCATCCTCACCAAGACTAGGTCCAAGCAAGACATCAGGGTCAGTGATTCCAAGTCTTGTAAATACTATCTTCTCTAGAATCTCAGGTGGTACTTTTCCAGGATGCATTTCTACAATCACCTAGAATATAGGTGCGCACAGACCCTGTGCCTGATGCATGAAAAGCAGATTCATTGCGGCCCAATTCTAGGCTCTCCTCGCTCACTATGACACCAGTCATCAATCGAGTTCTATGCGCAGATTTTGAAACCGATTGCCTACTAATAACATAATCGAGAGAGGCACCTTTCGAAACCTCATTGAGGGAGATAGGCTTCGACATCCTGTAAATCTTGCTCCCGAAGACGACTTCGTGAAAGACTGGAACCTAATAATGTACCAAGGATGGATGATTCTTTCATTAAATCTCGAGAAAGATAGGCGCGACCACCTGCAGCTCTAGCGACCAGATAGGCACCAAATGTCTTCCTAAACTCGTCTACTTTGAGGATGGTTTCAATGGGATCATGCAGCCCCTCCTTCTTCATCCTGAGCATTGTAGCCAATTCGAGAGCCTCATGATATGGACGTTTTAGAAACCTGGGCCATTTTGACTGCTCAGGATCTACATTGACTGCAGCCAGTCTGACCTTCGCTTTCCGAACTAGTCGAGCTGTACGTACAAGATCTTGGACAGGTGTATATCTCTCATGACCAGGACCGACTGACTGCGCGAGTGGTATATTTGGCGAAAAGTCGGATATTAAAATTATAAGTGATTCAATATCTTCATTTCGCATTCGCTCTCGTCGAATGGTTTCAAGTGACTTCTTTATTGCCTCAGCAAGTGGAGTAAGACCGGATATCTTCAATCGACCCAAAGCACGATAGATCTTATTCCAATTGGTCGTCGGAGCCTGTATCTCTACTGCCCCGCTATCTTTGAAGGCAACGATCCCTGTGCGGTCTTTGGACCCTCGTGTTTCACTTTCTAGCAGTTCGAGTAAATCCCTGACCTGCTCCATGCTCCCCTTCATAGAAAGACTAACATCAATGACAAGAATTATTGTCAATGGAGTTCTTCCTGTGAATACACTCTCTCGTATATCTTCCTTAGCAATTATGATTGGTTCACCTGATGTACGACCACTTCGTGCAACTGCAGCCATTACAGTGGATGGAATGTGTATACTACCAGGCTCTCTGATTGGAATCCTTGAGCGAATGGGTCTCCCATGCTTGAGTGTATCAGAGGACTTTAGAGACCCTGTCGCTCGTGAGCTGACTCTCTTCTTCACCCAGCCACCAGACGACACTCTTGAACGAATCATTGCCCTCTTCTTAAGTCGTTCCAAGTCGAAGAGCGCTTCTCCTGTATCAATTTCAGGGATTTTCACAAAGAAGCTATCTTCTAAGCCAAAAGGTGCTTCTCGAATGTCTGATTTTGAGCCTGTCAGCATGTCAACGCTTGCGGGAGTATAGGGTTTCGTTGCCAAACCCCATTCATCGCCAAGCTCAGGTCTTCCACCCCCAGACTCGACTGTATCAATACCTGCAGCAGGACCACCACTTCTTCGAGTCATAACCTCAAGCCACTTTCTGACAATATACCATATGAGGGGAGCAATAACAATGGTGTCGACTACGAGTGCAATAAATGTGGGAAACTGAAGGAATTGAGTTCCAAAGAGTAGATTGATTGGACTGATGAATATCCATGCGAAGTAGAAAAAGACAACAACCATCATCACAGCGCAAATTGTACCCTTAATGGGGTCGCCCCTAGGGTTCCTTACTCCCTCCGGAGTTTTTTTTTGCCTTCCTGTCTGCCCCCCACTGCAAACTTATCTCCTCGACCAAACCTTCCTCCACTTACTCGAGGTCCAGCCTTTTCATCGTCCTCTGGAGAAACTTCAGTAGGAGACTTTCGACGTTCTGTCTTCTGAGCTACTTCAACCGCTTTTGTAATCGCCTGATCCACATCATCAGGGGAAGGTGGTTCCAAAAGACCACCCCGTCGCGTTCGGTGACTAAGTACAAGCTGAGAGGCGAGTTTCATATCTTCCAGATTGACTTGTGTTCGACCCTCAAGGGCTGCATTCGTTATGGCAGATTTGCTGATGATAATATCTGGTCTAACCCCATCCACTTCGAGAGCATCACACGCCATTGCGATAGCACGCAGGAATACGTCGGGGAGGGCTACCTTCTTTAGCAGTTCTTTGGCTTTGATGATCTTCTCAAGTAGTTCAATTTGTTGAGCCTCCCAGTTTTGCCTAAACCTATCAGGATCATCCTCGAATGCAAGGTTTCTTTTGACAAGCTCCATTCTATCCTCAATTGTGTGGTGACTCCCAACTGCAACATGAAGTGGAAATCTATCCAAGAGCTGAGGTCGAAGTTCCCCCTCTTCAGGATTCATAGTTCCAATTAGGACAAAATCAGAAGGATGAGCGACAGAAATTCCTTCTCGTTCAATTACATTGATTTTTGTCGCTGCTGCATCAAGAAGGTCATCTACCAGGTGATCTGGCAACAAATTCACTTCATCAACATATAGAACATTTTGATGAGCCTCTGCAAGGATACCCGGTCTAAGTGCTTGAATACCATCTTGTAAAACTCGTTCAATATCTAGTGCTCCAATAAGTCGATCTTCTGTCGTGGAAAGAGGTAGGTTAACAACTCGCATCTTTCGTGATTCAGATTTGAGTTTATTCCCAGAGTCTACCAGCCCCTTGCAATCAGCGCAGAGAAAATCTGGATTTTTTGGATTGCACCCGAATCTACATCCTACGACAACATCAACTTCTGGTAGTAAATCAGCTAAAGCCCGAACAACAGTAGTCTTTCCCGTACCCTTAGGTCCAGAGATGAGAACTCCACCAATTTGGGGATTGATGCCATTGAGTATGAGGGCTAGCTTCAATCGTTCCAGACCAACCAATGAAGTGAATGGTAAGGTTGTTCGTTTTAGCTCACCCATAGGCATCCCATTTCTGCTTTATTCCTAGGAAAGAAGGTGACAGGTACAAATAAGGCTAAGTGTTCATGTAATTATGGTGAGTCTTTTGATATCACACATCTCACATCTGGAATGTCCTCAATGCAGAAGAAAGCACTCACCTGACACGCTAGCTACCTACTGCATATGTGGTTCACCTCTCTTTGTCATCTATGATTTAATTGGAGTACAAGAGGACCTAGCAAGAGATGAGTTTCCATCAGACATGAATTCCATGTGGAGGTATTCACAACTTCTACCTGTGAGGTCACCATCCTGTGTTGTAAGTCTTGGTGAAGGCTGGACACCACTCCTCCTTTCAAGACGCCTGGGAAAGCATATTGGTCTTCGGATGTTGCGGATAAAGGATGAGGCACAGAATCCAACTATGAGCTTTAAAGACAGGGGATTAAGTGCAGCTATTTCACGACATTTGGAGTTGGGTGCAAAGACATTTGCATTGCCTTCAGCTGGAAATGCCGCAGTTTCTGCATGTGCCTATGCAGCAGCTGCAGGACTTAAGGCTCACATCTTTATGCCAGATGATACTCCTGAACCCTTCTTTGAGCAGTGTGAGATGTATGGAGCCATTACCACAAGAGTGAAGGGTACAATTTCTGAAGCTGGAAAAGTCATGCGAGATAAGAATGAAGACTGGACAGATCTCTCAACAACCAAGGAACCATACAGAGTAGAGGGGAAAAAGACTCTGGGTTTCGAGATTTGCGAGCAGATGGGGTGGTCTGTTCCTGATGCCATAGTCTGTCCAACTGGCGGTGGGACTGCGATTATTGGTATTTGGAAGGCTTTTGATGAACTTGAATCAGTTGGGCTAATTGGTCCTGAACGTCCCCGGATGTATGCGGCACAGAGTGGTGGTTGTGCACCTATAGTTCATGCGATTGAGAAAGGAATAGATGAAATCGAGGACTGGGTTAATGGTGAAACAGAAGCATTGGGCTTGAGAGTCCCCAGCCCCTTCGCAAGTAGACTCATTCTGAGTGCAATCAGAAACTCCAACGGAGGTGCTGTTGCTGTTGCTGAACAAGAAATTAGACCCACTAGAAAGACAGCAGCGAGACTCGAGGGGCTTGATTTTTGCCCGGAAGCAGCTGTTGGCATTTGTGGTCTTCGTAATCTAATCGAATCTGGAAGGATTGACTATGACGAAGATGTCGTCTTAATCAATACCGGGAGTGGTGCAAGGTACACAAACCTCAAATGAGTGGTGCGTAGAAAACCAGCATTATTAAGTGTCAGAACGAAAATCATGCAGAATAGACAGAATACCCAATGGGGGTAACTCAAATCGAGCAGTCTATAGCTAATCATGACCAGTACCATGGAGTCAGGGACTCCTTAGTAGCGAGTAGGAAAGAGATTGTCTTCTTCTTGGGGCTTTTGATATTTTATTTCTATTTGAGACTCTCAGGATTTGAACCTGTAGTTGTGATTATACTTGGCCTTATTGGAGGCGTATGGCTTGCTTTTAGACCATCAGAATGGGCTGTTGAAGGAATGGAAAGCGCAGCGGGGCACCTGGGCTTGACTGCTTATGTTGCAGGGATGGTTTCCAGTCTTGCGAGCAATATGCCAGAGGCTGTAATCAGCGGCATTGCTGCATTCAACGGCTGGTCTACTGGAAATCAAGATCTCTTAGATATTGCTGTGCTTTCTGTACTCATCGCTGCAGGATTCAATATGCTTCTCCTAGGAATCACAATAATCATATCTACAAGAGGGAAGGATGACATGGCTGTTCCTGAGGAGGCCATCAAGAAAGACTCAGTTTTAATCAGATGGACCATTGTTGCCTTGTTGAGCATGTTTGCCTTAGGCATCTTAGATATGGTGTCTCCAGATGCGCCGATGAATCCAAGATTTCCACCGGTTGCATCATTCGTGCTATTTCTCTCCTACATAATCTATGCAGCTGCACTGACTACAGGTGATGTGGTCGAAGATGCTACAAAAGCAAAGGCTAGTCATTCCAGGAGAACATCTGCCATTCTGTCTGTTATGGGATTCATTGGGATATTCTTTGCCGGTGAGATTCTAACACATTCTGTGGATGTACTCATTACAGACTATAATGATGGAATTGGACTCATTGGTAATCGAGTAGCTATTGCGGCTTTGATTTTGGGTGCAGCTGGTGCGCTCCCTGAACATGGTATTGCATTGATTGCAGCTACAAAAGGGAAGGTTGGACTTGCAGTAGGCAATCTTATTGGAGGTGTTCTCCAAATTGTCCTTCTCGTCATGGGAGGAATTGGAATTTTCGTAGCAATACCTCTGGACAGGTATGTCCTCTTTCAAATCATGGTGATTGCTGGCAGTCTCTGGTTCTTGAAGCGTGCGATAACTGATGACCACAAACTCGACTTCTTCGAAGGAGCAATGATTATTCTACTCCAAGCATATGTCTTCGTGCTTCTCATTGCTGGAACTCCGATATGATATGGGGCAGTATGGCTTGAAGATTATTTTCTCGAATAACAATAGTGGCTGCATTTGCAACCTCTTCGTGTTCCGGGTTGTACGCAAAGGAAAGACCAACTACTTCGAAGACAGTCATATCATTTCGACCATCGCCAACATATGCGGTTTTCTCTAGAGGAATATCGAAATGGTTCACTATCTGGAGGATTGCCTTTGATTTCCCACCCCATGCAACAAGATTCTCAACCTTGCCAGTAATTATCCCATTTTGATGAAGGAGTATATTGGTAAGAACATAATCTATTCCCACTCTTTGACCAATTTCTTTTGCCATGACATCAAGACCTCCAGAGAGGATTGCTGTCTTAATGTGATATTTCTTCAGAATCTGAACTGTTTCCTCAGCGCCTGGAGTCAATTTGGTTGCATTTACAACATTCATAACATCTTCAAGGGTCCTACCTCTCCACAGACCTGCGTCTAGGTCAGCCCATTGATCATAGCTAATCTCTCCAGCGAAGTATTGGTCGAAGTATATCTTACCCATATCTGTCGTGCCAAAGTGCTCGTGTAATCTCCACCAGACACTATTATGTTGAGTGAGGGTCCCATCCACATCAAATACAACTAATTCTATAGTCAATCACACCGACACCCAAAAATGACTAAGCAGTCCTTTGTTTAGCTCTCTTTTTCCCGTGCTCGTTCTTCACGAGCCTCTTTCTCTAAATCTGCAAGCAGCTCATCAATTCTTTTTTCGTCCGAGATTTCCTTCTTCCCGGATGATGCAGATATTGCTCCTTCAGCCTCAAGAGGCGGAAGGACACCCTCCTTTTCAAGCAACACCTCAGCCTCCATAGCCTGCAGCTGGCGATCAATTCGCTCTTCATCTTCAATAGTTGAGTCTGCTCCTGAAAGGTCTTCTGAAAGCAGCTCACCAGCTATGGAAATATGCTCAAACGACTCGGAGAGTCTATCCAATTGAGTTTGGATTTCTTCAGGTTTCAACATAGACCTTGCTTCGGTCAGCGCATCGTTCGCAATAGTGAAAGCGCGAAGAACTTCAGCCTGAGTCTTTGCTTCCTCTAAGTTGAGTAAGGCAGTCTCCAATGTCAGGAATTGTTGTTGATAACGCGACCGCCTATTCTCTAGGTCAACTACGATGCTA
>JAEORX010000149.1 GCA_016840685.1 Candidatus Thorarchaeota archaeon | reverse complement strand
ATAGTAATATCCACGCGTGTTGAATCTGCATCCCATGCGTTTGCAATCAGTTCCGCAAGTGCTGGAACAGCCCCTGAATACATTTGTAATCCTAGGTGTTTAACTATTCTCCCAGCAAATCGCATTTTCAATCTATCATTTGTTTGATCATTTACCTTCTCCTTACTAGTCATAGTTACAGCCCCGTCAAATTGCTATAAAAAACCGGTCCCGGTTTGAAGTTACTACGTAGAGCAGATATTTCAATTTACTCATTTTGGTTTTCTCCCTTTTACTTTTAATCCTGTTAATCAATTACAAATGAATTACTTAGTAGACTCAAAGAAGTAGGACCCGAGGTCATCTTCATATTCTTTCAGAACAATCTTGTATCAAGGTGAACTGTAAAGTGATACATAGAGTATCTGAATTTGCTTAAGGTGGATTTCTTATTCTTGTTGGTCTGATTCCAATTGGAATAGGAATCCTAGGAAGTGTTCCGACACTTAATCTTGGACTCGTCCTAAACTTCGGAGGAATTGGTCTAGTACTCGGGCTGCTCGGTTTCTATCTTGTTGGTGATGCTCTTTTTCGAAGTGAAGAGCATAAAGAACCTGTCATCTTGTTAGATCACAATCTATGGTGACCAATAGTAGAACTGCTTATGGTACACATCTTCAAAGCCGTATTTTCTATAGAGTTTTTGAGCTGGGAAATTCGTTATTGTCGTGTCAAGACAAACACTGGTTGAACCACTACTCTTCAAGTTCTTTAAAACACGAACAAGCAGATAACTAGCGAGTCCTTGCCCTCTAACCTCAGGCACAAGTCCAACTGGTCCGATTTCTGGTTCATCATCATTCACTCGTGTGATTACAAAACCGACAATCTCACCATCTCTCTCAAGAAGCAATGAGGCATCATCTATGTATGGCTTGGACTTGTCAAAGAAATACTCCAGTGTTATCGTTTGTTCCGCATGACTCATGGAGAGAAATAATCCTTCCTTACTATTTTCTAATGTTCGACGTCCCGGACCCTCAATCATGTTGCAGGGAACACCCGAGAATCTCCTCAATTTGTATCCCTGCGGCAAATCATACTCAGGCAACTCAATCGCAATCAAGTTGGATCTCATGTGGATTTCTTCTGCAGCAAACTTGAAACCACACTCTGTATACCACTCAACAAGCATCTTGGAGTAGTCACGGTGAGCTTTGGTTGGAAATTCCAACTCAATCTCCAATCGACTATGTTTTCTAAGTTTGACAATATTGCTCTTTGATGCCTCAATCAGTGACAACGCCACCTGCTCATAGTCACCCCTCATATCTACAATGGGATAGAAGCCATTGATGAAAGCCATAAGAGGGAATGCAATATAGTAGCAAGTCCAACCTCTAAGCTCTCCTTTTTCATCCGATGCAGATAGGAGCTGGAATTTATCATCTGCTGAAATTCTCTCTATTTCTTTAGTGATATCCTCGACACTTCGGTTAGAATCCAGAGGTGTACCTTTTGTTGCAGACTTTGTTATGTTGGAAAGAACCTCGCAGTCTTCTGAGTCGAGTTTCTTAGAATCTACTTCAATCATCGATTCCGTCCTCTCAAATGATGATGATGATACTATTAATAACTTAGGTCATCATCTTTGAAGAAACGCCATTGGATTCCCTCTTGTTGATTAGACACCTTCTAGACATATTTTAGATATATGATTAACCTCATATTCCTTCAGAATGCTTTATCGCTCAGGTGAATGATAAAAGTGGTTTCTAGGGAAACTGAATTTGGTATTGGTGGTGCGTTTGTACTTGCTAGTTTGATTCCAATCGCTATAACGATTCTAGGAAGCGCTAGCACCTTCAATCCGTTATTTATTATAAACTTCGGAGGAACAGGTATAGCAATCGGGTTCATCGGTTTCTATCTAATGGGAGCCGCCTTATTCCGAGCCTAACCCAAAAGAGGTCATTGTCATCCTCAGTAAAAGAATGGTTCAATTTCAAGAGATAATACAATCGAGTCTATAAGACAAAGCAGTCATGCGAAATGACACTTGGAAGGTTGACCAGAATATGGCCACTGAGTATATCTCTATCATAGTCCTATCAATCGTGTTTTTCCTCATCGCTGTACGAAAGATTGGTAGCATCAGAATCAAGATTTGGCAAGCAATGACAATGGGTGCAATAATCGTGCTTGTGACTGGTCAAATTAGTCCATTAGCTGCCCTATACTCTGTCAACATTGATGTCATCGTCTTCCTGTTTGGGATGTTTGTCGTGGGCGAGTCAATGCTACGTAGTGGTTATCTCAATACATTATCCTACAAGCTCTTTCATCGAGCTGTAAATGTAGATCATCTTGTTCTTCTAATCCTTTTTCCAATGGGGCTGCTGTCTGCAATTCTTATGAACGATACATTAGCAATAATAGGTACACCACTTGTCATTGGACTTTCAAGGGAGCACGGAATTTCATCAAAGCTCCTCCTACTGACTCTAGCATTCGCAGTCACAACTGGCAGTGTTATGAGCCCTATTGGTAACCCTCAAAATCTCCTCATAGCGTCCTCAGGGGGCATTGTGAGCCCCTTCATCTCCTTCGTTCTCTATCTCGCTATACCAACAATTCTATCTTTGACTGTTGCATTCTTCATTCTGCGTGTTTTCTATAGGTCAGAGTTTCACAAGCCCCTTGTTGAGAATCAGAATGAAGCGGTAAACAATGATAATCGTTTGGTCCAGTTATCCAAACTTGCGTTGGTACTGATTATCATACTAATCGGAGTCAAAGTCACTCTTGTTCTCATAGCTCCTTCGCTTGAAATGAGATTATCTTACATTGCAATCATTGCAGCATTACCAATCATTCTTCTGAGTAGACAAAGAGGAGCAATTGTGAGAAATATCGATTGGTCGACGCTTCTATTCTTTGTTTCAATGTTCGTATTGATGGCAAGTGTTTGGCAGAGTGGAGTGTTTCAAGGTCTCATTTCTGGGATGAATCTTGATATCACATCTATTCCCACTATAATGGCAATTGGTGTGCTCCTAAGTCAATTGATTTCTAATGTACCAATGGTGGCACTCTTCATCCCATTATTATCAACCAATGGAGCATCAGTTGTTCAGTTGATGACACTTGCTGCAGGAAGTACCATTGCAGGAAACATGCTGGTGCTTGGCGCTGCGAGTAATGTGATAATTATTCAAAATGCTGAGAAACAAGGACAGACAATTGAATTCAAGGAGTTTGCGAAAATAGGAGTTCCTTTAACAATTGTTCAAGCCAGTTTCTATCTTGTTTTTCTTGTTCTAGCATCATGAACGACTAATTCCTTTCAGTGACCTTCAAAAACCGTTTCAGAAACTTTGCGTGGTTATTGACCTCTCTCTTGGCTTCTGCCTTATGTTCAGGATACGCCAGCCCACTTGCTTGATAGAAGAACATGAACTGGGCTAGGCGCGCAGCAATGAAGAGGTCGAGATACTCGATGCCAATACCATTCAAAGTGGCTGTTTCCTCATATCCCTCAAGAAGTGCATCTCGCATCTTGGTGGCAGTAATATCAGAGTCCATCATATACTGACTCAAGGCAACTCCAAAGTCAAACACCCAGTATCCGAAACCGCAGTCATCAAAGTCGAATGGTCGAGCCTCACCTTTCAGAAATGCTATGTTATCTCCCAGTCCAAGGTCTGCATGAATTAATCCGTAGACACTCTTGCCCTTGCCGAGTTGCTCACAGACTTCGCGAACTCGACTCAGCACATCATTGAATGCAGCCTGATGTGTCTTTGGAATGACTGCACGTGCATCTGCAGCAGGGACACCGTAGCTGAAACCATCTCCATAGAGACCATCCCAGTCCCAGTGGGGTCGTAAAAATCCCTTGGGTGGGTTCCAGCTCTTGGATTGCATATGCATCTTACCAATCACTCTGCCAAGTGCCCTGAAGTGATCTGGTCTAGCGGTCTTAATTGAAACCTGACCCTCGGTCCATCCGATGAGTGTGCAATTTCTTGCCTGAGGGACATTATATCCTTCATCAGCCACCGTTAACCATGCGCCCTTGATGTTTCTAACTGGCTTTGGAACTGAAATCCCTTCACGATGTAGGGCGGACAACCACTCCATCTCTGACACAATGAACTCAGGTTTCATGTAATTTGGTTGGTGTAATCGCAAAGCGTAATTCCCTGCAGGAATGGAGTTGCCTGTAGGAACCGTAATTTTGTAGAGTCCATTTCCAGCATAGGTGATGAACCTAATTTTTATTCGCTCTAGCCCATATTCTTCAAGTGCAATGTTAGCAATTCGCCTCAATCTCAGGAGAAAAGCGCGATAACTAATAGGCAACTCTCTTCACACCGAACGCAACTAGTTATTTACTCGAAATTGTCTTATTATAAGGTAGTTACGGACTGAGTAAAATTAAGGGTCTAAAGTGGCTTTGGCTCAATAGATATGTTCTAGGTTTGAGATAGCTTCTCCTTCTCTTTCTCAAGTTCTCGTACTCTTTTCCGTATAGTGTCTTCTGTTTTTTCGATTCTCTTCTCAATATCCTTGATACGCTTCTCTCTTGATGATGTTTCATTATCAAAGCGTTTTTTCGCAGTCTGATACACCTTGCTTGCGTCTGTCCACTCCTGCTTTGCCAGACGCATTTGCTCCTCCAGACTCTCAAAATTAATCCTCTTCACCTCTGCAAGATTCCAATAATCCCGCACCTCAGATTCCATCCTTGAACGAACAGTATCCAAATCCGAGTTGAATTGAGCAAGTTCTGTGTGTAGATTAGTCAGATCGTTGATAGTGTCTTTCACAATTGTATCTTGAAGGAAGGCTGAGTCTGATATCTCGGATAGCAGAGCATCGATTTTGGGTATCAATGTCTTTGATTCCACATCTAGCTTCCGTGGCATTTGGGTAGGGGGAGGTTGAGCTGGTTTAGAAACAGCTGTTTCTGTTGTCTGCATTGGTGGAGGTTTGGGGATTTCAGCTTTTTTATCTGGAATTGATCCTCCGACTGGAGGTCCTGGAGGTCGAACTGAAGATGGTGGAGCAGGTTGTGGTTCAAGAGACTGCGTTGGCGGTGGTGTGGGTCGAGCTGAACTCGAGGGTGGTCCACCAGTTGAAGGAGGACCTGCTGGAGGTGGAGCCATTGGCGGTGGTGCGCTTGGTGCTATGTCAGCAGCTTGACGTTGGCGCTCCAAGTCACCCATCAACTCTTGGACCTCACTGGCTCTGAGCATGCGTGTTTCAATGATGCCCTCACCTGTTTCCTCGATACCCACCTGTTCTGCCCTGGCGAAAGCCTCCTTTGCTTTTTCCATCTCAGATTTTGGCTTTGACAATCCATTGCCACTGCGAACCCGGTCTCGAGCTACCTGACTTGGTTTTACCCACTCATCGTTCGTTGTAACTCTTGCCTCGCTTGATGAAGACACAGGAGGTTGTATTTCTCTCACGGTGGGTTGTGGTGGAGTCGCTGGCTTCTCACTCGCAGAATCAATTGTCTTTGGTTTTTGGTCTACGGCAAGGAGTAGACCCCCGCATCTGATGCAGTACTTACGTGTAGGCTGATTTGCTCTACCGCAATGCGGACAGTTCTTCATAAACACTTCATCCCCGTAAGCAAAACAGATGAAAATACGTACATCTATCCTGTAAAGGTTTTCTAAGATGCAGAACAGATGAGATTCTATAGCCAAGGTAAGCTAATATTGAATCGAGGATGGTTGTATTCAACCGGTGATATGACTTGATGAGTCATGCAATCGAAGCTCTCCTAATAACTGACAAAGGCGGTAGTCCAAGATTCTACATGCAGCTTGATCCAAAAGCGCTGAACATGGACCCAGTCATGGCATCCAGTTTCTTTGCGGCTATCGATATGTTCTCCAAGGAGGTATTCGATGAGAAGGCCCCTGTTGTCCAAGTTGATTATGGTGCCCGATTGTTTACCCTCATTAATGGTGTCAACACCAATATGATTGCTGTCAGCGTTCAACGTTTGTCTCAAGAATCGATTGATGTCTTAGACTCACTTCTTGCCGAGTTTGAGCTGGACTGGCTCGAGGTGGTAGATCCATTTGAGTTCAGTTACGAAACCTCCTTTGTGGATGTTTATCTGGAGGCATTTGGTGAGCGAGTCATGGAGAAGCTCTCTCTCCGACTTTTAGGTGATTCTTGGGTTCCCTACTTCACGACCAAACCTGATGTTCTTGAGTCAGTATTCAGCATTCTTATGGACTATATCAATGGAACCAGGAATGTCAAAGAGATCATTGAGGTGAGTGGGCTCTCACGACGTGAAGTTGTTCTTGATCTTTCCAAACTCTGGGCACATCGAGTCATACGATTTCGCAATATGTTCAACTTCAATGATTTCATGACCACCGGGACACAGTTCGTCAGATACGCCCAAGCCACTTCTGCCGAAACAAAGGATTTGCGTGATCTGCATCCAGACATGGCTGGAGTCATACCACATCTGGCCGGATTGATTGATGGACGTAGGACTGTACGAGAGATACTTGCTGAGCTTGGAACACGTTACGATGAACGTGAACTATTGAGAGCATTAGACTATCTCATTGAGGTTGGTGTGATAGAAGCACTCACTCCAGAAAAGAGGCGTATTCTTCTAGTGAAGGAGGCACTTGAGCTTGCAATACGAGTGGCCGAGGGTACTTACAATGTCACTGAAACAACCAACGCATTGCAATTTGTCATGAAGAACACCAAGGCACCAGAAGCCCTGAGTCAACTTCAACTCAAAGATGGCAAGTGGGCAGTTGACTTCGACTTCAAGATTCTTGAAGGCTTAAACCAGAAACGGCTCATGTTGCTCTTTGGAGAGTGGATGAAGATACTTGCCCAGTTTGTTAGTGTCTTGAATCCAGCAAAGATGTCTATCTATATCGGAAACCTGACAACAGTCTATTCACAACGCATCATAAGACG
>JAEORX010000148.1 GCA_016840685.1 Candidatus Thorarchaeota archaeon | reverse complement strand
CTCTTTCCAGGAAGATGCGCTCTCCACCAATTGAGAGGTTGGTTAATCCTGGTGGCTGCTGCTGCTGCAGTAATAGTCACAAAGATTGGTGCAAATCCACCTCCAAAGAGGAAGAGACCTATCCCGATGAGAAAGAAGATTGTGTTGCTATACTTCCTCTCCATGAACTTGGTCGACCAGATTATCATAATCACTCCAAGCATGATTGCAACCAGACCCGTCACGAGGAAGTTGGGTATCAGTGTCAGTGTTGGTTCTGATGCATCCGCCCAGAATTTCCAATCGGGACCAATCGCATCAACGAAGATGCCTTCAGGAATTGTGTTTCCTTGAAGGACCTCGAAGATACCATGTTCTACTCCAGCAAATCCAATCAGAACTCCAAACATTGCTACGACCATTTTCGTTGCATTGGATGATCTTAGTTTCTCTAGGAGACCACTCGAATCCATGTCTTTTTGCTTTACGCCAGAATTATTTAAGATTACGTTAAAACAAACACTACGAGGTTTTAAGGGAAACAAGCTGGTAGATGCTGCTAATGTTTCATTTTCAATCGCTCAGTTCTTTCAATCCTGCGAAGAAGCAAGAGTTCCTGGAAAGGTACAGGTATTCACTGTAGGATTTTTTCAAGGGTGCCCTTTTACAATTCTTTCGAAGAACTTGTCAAAATCATCTCCCATCATGACTTCAACATACCAAGTGCAACCAAGAGCTTCGGATTCATCAATCCATGAGTCTTTTTCAGGATCGCCAGTAGATACCCCTATAATAACCATGTCAAAGTCCTTCAAGGATCCTCGATGTTTCTTGACATAGTTTGCCACATCGGCGTAATCATCTAATTCCATGTTTCCATCTTCCCCTAGTGGAAACACACCATCGTATCTTGCCGCTCTTCGGAAAGGAGCTTTTATTGGCCACGTCCCTGCACACCATATTGGTGCACGTGGTCGCTGAATGGAGCGAGGATTAAATGTGACCTCATCAATAGTATAGTGCTTCCCAGAGAATGAAAACGGTTTACCAGACCAAAGACCCTCAAGAATTGCTAAACACTCATCTAGTTTCTCAGCTCTTGCTTTTAGATCAGTATCTTCTCCAAACCTTCCATAATCATTGTCAGAAGAACCCCCTAGTCCAACACCTAGAATGAACCTTCCCTTAGAGAGAATATCTAAAGTAGCCACCTCCCTTGCTACCACCTGTGGGCGTCGTCGTGGCAGAGGAGTCACTGTTGTGCCAATTCGAATCTTTTCAGTGCGTGCTGCTATGGCTGCAAGTGTGATCCATGGGTCTGCAATCGATAGGTCTTTTCCCGCATAATTGTGGTCCCAGATAAAGAAACCATCCCACCCTGCATTTTCAGCAGCAACTGCTAATTCAAGGAATTTGTTGGGATCTCCTTGAAGTGCGTAGTTAGAGATATAGACTCCATATTTCATCGCAGTACACAAATGAAAGAGCTGAGTACTCTAGTAATATTATGTTCACTCTCTTTTTCTGAGTGTATTTCTTTCTGAGGTTATTTACAAAGTCCCTCGTCTTTCAATCCTGCAGGGATACAGGAGTTCATTGACCGGCTCATATATCATATAGATGGTATATAGCGCGAAGCACAAGCGTTTAATTCCACGTCCGCTTCATTATCTAACAAATTTCTATTCGCATTAATGGAAAGGAGAGAGATGCTTAGAGAGTATTTAAGAAACGGACAAAATCTCCGTAGGCTTATCACCGTCATTTTTTCGATGATTCTACTAGTGCCAGTGATTCTGCCGGTTATGCCAGTTCAAGCAAAGTCTGGTGCAGAATGGACAATTATGGTCTATCTGGATGCAGATAACAATCTTGATCCCTATGGATACGTGAATGTCGAAGATATGATGGCTGTAGGGTCTACTAAGGATGTCAATATAGTTGTACTCTGGGACAAGTATGATGATGTCGCCAATCTGTACAAAGTAGAAGCCGGTGATCTCATCGCTGCAAAAGGTTTCAAGCTCAATGGCATTGAGGCAAATATGGGAGATCCCAATACGCTCCGGGATTTCGTCAAGTACTCAGAGAGGAACTTCAAGGCTGACAATTACATTCTCGTTTTATGGGACCATGGTGATGACCACAGGGGTTGCTGTTGGGATGACCACCCCGAAGACCATCTGACTCATCAGGAGATAACAGGTGCCCTCTCAGGCTTTCAAATTGACATTCTGGCATTTGATGCCTGTGTTGAGGGGATGATTGAGGTGGCCTATGAGTATGCTTCAGGAGATCTAGACATAGAATATCTTGTTGCCACTGAGGGTTATGTGCCTGGTTCTGGTTATCCTTACTACCCGATTCTAGCACACCTGACTGCAGATCCTACAATGGATGCATTTGACCTATCCAAGACAATCGTAGATGACTATATTGCATATTACGAAACAAAACGTCCCGCATCACGTCTTGTCGAACTTGCTGCAATTGATATGAGCTGTATTGACACGATAGTCCAACAAATTGGAGAGTTGGCAGACGTTTTAGAAGGTCTACTCCTTAGCGACAGAGAAGACAATCATGAAATGATTGCGGAAGCCAAGGGAGAAGGCAACCTGGGATGGTCAGAGTATGGTTGGGAGGCATACATCGATTTGCCTTCATTTGTGAGTTATTTGGCGGACAAAGATGTTCAAGGTGCAGAGGACCTATACGAAACACTCACAGCATCGATGTATGTAGTAGCAAGCAATGCCCTGTCTTCAGCTGAAGGAATGGGAATATTCTTCCCGGGTTCCTTTGGATCCTTCAGTAACAATCCCTACTGGCATGGTGATGACTACCTCGCGATGCAGTTCCCACATGAAGGCTGGTGGGATTTTCTCCAGGTCTACTGGGGAGTATGACCCTCTAAACAATGTATCAGAAGCGAGGGAGAAAGGCAACTAGGGCAAATCCATTAGCATAGGAAATACCAAGAGTAGAGAATAATCGTTCTCTATTATCCCTAGAGGATTCGATATGTATGGATTAGTCCCTAGGATTCTCTATAGAAGATCGCCCATGATACACCATAAAGGTGCTCTTTGTCCTCCAGTGGAACAAAACCAGACCATCGAACAACCATGTCTCTCTCCTTGGCTCTGCTGTGAAGAAACTCCGGCGTGATCTCACGGATATGGTCGAGCTTTTGTTGAAGCATTCCCTTTCCCTTTGGCGGAAATCCTTTTCCTGCAATGCATCCATCACACCATCCCTCTAGCCATAGGATTCTGTCTTTGGACTTAACTTCTGCAAAAAGATCGCTGGGTCTTGGTACATCTGGAACAAGCTCAGCTATGAGCGAGATTATCTCCTCAATTGATGGGACATTCGTTTCTGACATTTTCAAATCTATATATTGGACAACCAATATTATGGTGATGTTCTAAGCAAATTCCAGCAGACTGCTCTTTATCCAGTCCTGCTAACAAACAGAACATAACAAATAAGCTACTTGAGTAGTACACTTAAAATAATACCATCAGCTGGCAATCTCGCAATGACGAACATTTTCAGAAAGAAGACTCTCGATAGATTCACCCATCAAGTACCAGAACTGAAAAATGCACTTGAAAGAGCAGAGATGAAACTAGAGCCAACTCTTCAACCACCCTTTGAGATGCTCACAAGATCCATCACCTTTCAACAGCTGGCTTACAAGGCTGCACGAACTATCTATGAACGATTCCTTGCTCTAGTCGGAAAGCTCACTCCAGCAAGAGTTCTAGCCAAAACACAGGAGGAGCTACGTACAGCCGGTCTCTCTCGACAAAAGGCATCTTATATCCACAATGTTGCAGAGGCATTTGGCAGAGGTGGATTTCTCTGGAAGTATCGTACGATTGAGTCACTCGCGAACCTCTCCTCCAAAGAGATAGTCGACCTCTTCACTCAAATCAAGGGTGTCGGTGAATGGACCGTCCAGATGTATCTCATCTTCTCACTGGGCCGCTTGGATGTTCTGTCCTCCGGAGACCTCGGAGTCCGTAAGGGTGTTCAGAAGTTGTATAATCTTGGGGAGATGCCTACACAGAAACAGGTCGATGAAATCGCGAAGAACTGGCATCCATTGGGAACTGTTGGTACATTTCTTGCATGGCGCGTGCTTGATGATGGATAAGATTTCACCCTAGTTGTCCTATGATTTGATCTATCTCCGCTCTGAATGATCGTTCGAGTTCGATCTTCTTGGGCTCAGAAATGAAAGCTATTCGTAATGCATTGAAACATAGTTGTGCTAGATCCTGGAGGTTAAAACCTAGATGTTCGTGTAGCTGAACGAACTCATTGTTTAGGTCTGTATGGAAGAGTGAAGGGTCATCGCTATTCACAGTGACCAAGAGCCCCTTGTCATAGAACTCTCGGATAGGATGCTCTTTGATTGATGTAACGACTCCTGTTCTGACATTGCTCACGGGATTCATCTCTATTCCAATCTGTTTCTCCCGTAGGTACTCTACTAACTTTGGATCCTGTCGCGCCGAAACGCCATGTCCAATACGCTCCACCTCTAGGAAATTGATAGCATCCCAAATAGACTGAGGACCTGCTGCTTCTCCCGCGTGTGCAACAAGATGAAGTCCCATCTCTTTAGCTCGTTTGTATACAGGTGCAAATGGTTTCGGGGGAAACCTTGTTTCATCCCCACCTAGGTCAACAGAAACGATATTGCGAGGATTCTTCTCAATGAGGTCTAAAATCTCCATAGCTTCATCATGAGTAGATTCGCGAACCAGGTCAATTCGGATGTTGGTTTCGATTCCAAATTCTCTGCGAGCACTATCTATCCCATTGTTGATTGCATGAATCATCTTGCGGAATTCCAAGTTATGCTGAAGATGATCACGTGGTGAGAAGCTTGCTTCAACATATCGAGTATTAGATTCTGAACATTTCCGAAGCATATCGAAAGTGATTTGCTCAAAATATCTCTCTTCGGTAATGTATCCAACTATTTCAATATAGACCTCAATAAAATGTGTGAAATCTGTATATTGGAATCTATGAAGAATATCTTTCACCGATTTATACGGAGTATCAAATCCAGCCTCATTGATGATGTTGAGTAGTGTCGATGGCTGGATTGATCCTAGTGTGTGAAGATGAAGTTCCACCTTGGGAAGGGCTTTGATGGCTTCTATGACATTCATTCTTACGTCTGATATTCCTAGATCAGTTATGTACATAGCGATGAAAAACATTGACTTGATACCACAGTCATTTCTCTAGTCCTAAAGCTGCGTTACTTTGCCAGTTTGCACTCATCTATAAGCATCAACTGAACAGCAACCATCTATTACATAGTGGCTAATCGGAGTGTAAACTATGACTAACAGGAAGAGACGATCATCCACACTCTGTGTTCAGGGTGCGCACACTCAGACTTCAGGACCTGCAGTTTTACCCATTGTACAAACTTCCACCTTTGTCTTCGAGAACCAACAAGAGATGTTGGACTCTGTACAGGGGAAGACTGGAAAAGATGTATACACTCGATGGAGCAATCCAACCACAAAGAGTGTAGAGGAGAAGATGAATGCCCTTGAGGGTACAGAAGACACTCATATTGTGGCATCAGGCATGGCTGCCATTTCTTCCGCGATAATGGGATTAGTGAAGAATGGCGAGAGAATCCTCTCAGGTGACTCAATCTATGGTGGGACTGTCAATCTCTTCAATAAGATACTCTCACAAAGTTGCATAGAGGTTGATTATGTTGATACTGATGAACTAGCTGACATCCTTGCAGACTCGGGTTCGAAATACAAGCTCTGTTTCTTTGAAACTCCAACAAATCCAACTCTGAAGATCATTGACATCAAAAAGGTAGCTGAGGCAGCCCACGCCACGGGAACGATTAGTATGATTGATAATACATTTGGCTCTCCGATTAACCAGCATCCTCATGAGTTGGGCATAGACCTCATCATGCACAGCGCAACCAAGTATCTGGGTGGTCACAGTGACATCATCGCTGGAACAATCTCTGGACCCAAGAGGTTGATGGCTGATGTTAGGGGTGCTGCGAAGTTACTCGGAGGGACAATGGACCCATTTGCCTCTTTCCTGTTGGACAGAGGAATCAAGACGCTGGGTGTCAGGATGGAGAGGCATAATGCAAACGCTAGCTTTCTCGCAGAGAGGCTAGCACGTGACTCACGAATCAGAAAGGTTCACTACCCGGGTCTCTCAAGTCATCCTCATCATGACATTGCTCGAAAGCAGATGTCTGGCTTTGGAGGTATGCTTTCCATAGAACTAGATTCTGATTTGGCTGGGACTAGCAAGTTTGTTGACTCGCTGGAAATCTTCCTAAATGCAGTATCGCTCGGAGGAGTTGAAAGCCTTGCAAGTATTCCCGCACTCACGACACACTATGGACTTCAAGAGAAAGCTCTCAGAGAGATGGACATCTCGAATTCCACTGTCCGGCTCTCTATTGGCATTGAAGACAAAGATGACCTCTTGGAAGATTTGATGGCAGGGCTGGACGTATTAGGCTGATAATATCCCGACAATATGGCCAAATGTTAAGGCATACAATTTGTGGCATACCTGACCAGTGTTCCATGTTGTCCTCAAAGTGGTTGTTTTACTGATGCCGATATCTGGGTGCCTTTAGAATCAAGCTAGAAGCCTTCTGGTGATGTTCTATGTGAGGTTGTTTTGCTCAGACTGGTTATATTCAGAATTGACAATGTTTCCCATGATCGGAGATGACAGTAGCTGAACAAAATATCACTTATGAAACAAAGAGGACTGAGTGCGGTCGGTGCGCTTGTATCATTCTATACACCGGCAATCAATGTGTCCTCTGTGATGCTGCATTAGAGATCATGTATAGCGTCATTTCGGACTTTGGTTTGCCCACCTCTGTCATCCGTCAGGTTGATGTGACAAAGGGTGATGATGATGGCTGTGGACTTCCAGCTCCAGTGGGACTTCCAGCAATGAGAATCTGCGAGGAATTCATGAGTGGTCTCCCTGATGTCGACGAAGCGCGGGGA
>JAEORX010000147.1 GCA_016840685.1 Candidatus Thorarchaeota archaeon | reverse complement strand
AGATAGGCGATATCATTCACATTGAGATTTGGGTATCCTTTCTTACGGATTGTCTTTTCAGCGGTTCTAAGAATCCGTTCCTTAGCCTTTGATTTTCTCATCTTGATTACTATCTTCATTCATTCTCATATAAATCTTTGAGTTCGAGTCGGAATCGAAAATCCTAAAAGGGGAAACAATATAATAGAATTCGAGTCGAACTCGAATATTGAAGGTAATAGAATGACAAGAAGATTGAGTAGACAAGAAGTCGCTAAACTTGGACTCTATGATTTCCTAGGGTATATTGACGCATTTGATTCTCCGTATATTGGAGGACTTGAAGGGACGCACAGGTTAATTGAACTCCTAGGAATACAAAAAGATGAGAATTTCCGTGTGCTTGAGATTGGATGCGCATCTGGGTTTATGAGCTGTATGATTGCAAAAGAGTATGGTTGCCAAGTGACCGGGATTGATATCTCTGAGGTCCTAATCTCAAAGGCTCAGGATAGATCCAACAGAATGGGATTAACCAATGTTCGTTTTAAGGTAGCAGATGCGACACAACTTCCGTTTGATGATACTTCATTTGACGCAGTATTCGGAGTTGCACTAGTAGCACTCATGCCTATGAAGGACGAAGTACTGCAGGAATTCAAGAGAGTCACAAAACCAGGAGGTTCTATTGGTACATTGGATCTTTTTGCTAAAAATGACGCAGATGAAGAAACCGTTGATTCCTTTAGCACTACTATGAAGACTCTCCTCGAATATGATGTGGCAGTCTTGGAAATTCAAAACTGGAGAAGTATCTTCGAGAGATCAGGACTTGATAGCATTGTTATCGAAGAATACTATAATGATGTTCTACTAAATACAAGGAAACGTTCTGGTGCAATCAAAGCTACAATGAAAATGGTTTATCATATGATAATCAATGGTGCTGTAAGAAAAAGAATGATGAAGTTGATGCGATTGCGAAAGACTGCCATTATGAAGGATGACGAAGGATTTGAGCATCTAGGATATCTAGTCTTCACTGGTCGAAAAAAGTAACCCTTCAAGAAGACCAAGGTACCAAACGACATCTGAACCAGTTTCGAATGGATGCTCTCCTCTGATGCTGTATTAGTTAAATACCAGTAGGACTGGTAGAATCGAGTATCCACTTAGTGCTATGGCTGTTATATTGATCAGAATATGGATAATTGCTAGGGGCCACATACTTTTCGATTTTCTATAGAGAAATATGTAACCAATTGCTATCATCGTCTGAATGGGGACAAACAATTCACTGAATGGGAATACATATTGACCCCCAGGAAGGACCAAGATCCAGAATAATAGATGAATCAGACTGATGAGAGCAACGTATAACACACCACCAATTGCAATCATTATCTTCCTCTTTGGACCTTCCTTGAAAAACTCTCCATATGAGTCGAAAGTATAAATCCAAATGAGCTGTTCAGAAAACGCATTCATTGGAGCCCAGATTGCAAGCGTGATAATGAAACCTAGTAGATTGAAGTCTGATACTTGCTGCACAGTGATGAATTCGAATCCGACTAGAATTAGTTGAAGAATCAGTATGACCAAAAAGATTGTACTCATGTAACTTGCAAACTGCTGACGGATTGCCCCTCGGCTTATTTCATACCCCAATGAACCTCGTCGCCATTTCACGATTCCCACACAGAACAGACCATAGTAAAGGATCAATGGAAGCAATGCTCCAGTCAAAGTGAATAGATATCCAGCCACAATCGGTAATCCTATTGCTGCCAGAGTAGCCAACACTAGGTCCAAGTAAGTTGGCTGGAAATTATCTGGAACATCAGGAAGGATAGTCATAATGAATCGAGCCTTTCCTGACCACTCATACTATATGATTTTTTGGAAAGGGTGTGTTCTTACCTAATTTTATCAATAAACGCTTCAAGATCTGCAGTGTAGTCCTCATTCTTGAATCGTGTTTCTTGGATGCCAAAGTTGCCAACATGCTCGGAATCAGGTGTCATTTCAGCCAGAGTTTGAAACATGTTATTGTAGGCATCAGTCTTTGAACAGATGAAGAATGCTACACGTTTTCCTCTCAAGTCGACTTCTTGTAGATAGGTGCGGAGTGGTGGAATTGGATTCCAAGCCCATATTGGGGCCCCAATGATTATTGTGTCGTATTCTTGGGGGTTTTTCTTGTATTCTATCTCGGTTAGCTTCTTTGCCCTAGAATCACGTCCAGCTAGTAGCCAATTGAGTTTCCCCTTTCGATTCTTCCTGTCAATGATTTCATCGACATCAGCAGAGAGTCGACTAGCAATTGATTCAGCAATAGTTCTGTTATTTCCTGTTCGAGAGTAATAGACGACGAGGTAATTCATTCAATCACGAGAAGAATTGGAACTATGTGATATAAAAATCCGTTGACATCTCATCATCATATGACTCAGCTATCTGGACTTCTCACGAACCAAGGACCGATCGTATCAATTTTGCAAAGGTGTCCACCTTATTCTGCCAACCATCTTCAAGAGGTCCCTTTGTTCCTAATACATACACTCTCTCCTCAGCTACTTCCCTTAGTCCCTTAGCTTGGAGAATTTCTGTCATGATTGGACGTACCTTCTGATGAGGACTTCCTTCAGTGGGTATCTTTCCTGTCTTCTTGTCTGGTCTAGGTGCCATCTCAGTTGTCAGGACTGCGTATGAAGCTCCAGGGGCAATTTGAGCTTTTTTCAAAAACCCACGCATGTCTCCTATCGGTTTACCAAAACGACCAGGTGAGCTGAACACATACAAATCAGCTACGGGAATTTCGTTCGGTTTGGTCTTTTTAACATGATGAATATTTACTACAACACCCTTTGAAGCCATGAGTTTCTTAAATTCTTCAGCGACTTTCACACCATTACCGTACTTTGAAGCATGATAGTATTCTATTATCATTTTTCTATTCACATCCATGTATAATCTATTCTTTTGCGAGCCCAAATCCCGCTTGCATGAGCTCAGAGAGTCTGGCGAGAAACCGGGTTGCCGGAGCCCCAAGAGACACCTCCTCATCGAACATCACGGTCATGTTGAGGAATTCACCCAGCTCAGCTGGATTGGTATAGTTCCTTGGTTTTGTAGAGATGCCTCCCAACGCGAACACAACAGAGTGCAGACCAATCGGAATGGCCCACCCCCCACCTTTTCCAAACATACCTACTGCAGTCACTGCAACAGTGCCCATGAGGCGTTTCCTCAGAAATGGATCGTTTTTGATTTTTCTCCAGTACAGCTTCCTCAGCAGGTCTGGCAAACGGGAGAAGAGTCTAACTGCTGCAGGAGTTTTTTCACTAGGCCCACTTCCCCCACTTATTTCACCAGTCTGGGCTTGGCGAATTTCGTCATGGATTTGTCTGTAAGTCTTCTCATTCGCCTTCCTCACACAATATGTGGTTGCGGACCTTTCTGATTTCATCTGCCGTTCGACAATAATACCCACATCAACATCGTCGAAGACAATCAACTTCTTCTTCCCTTTCTTCATGGCCTGGACTTCTCTATGTTCGCTTACTGCCTTCGCTACACATTTTATTACCCAACCAGTGAAAGACAGCTTCTCCCCAGTTCTTGCTTCATTTTCCGAGATGAAGCTTCGGGCTGTTGTGACATCAACCTCTACCAATCCGTAGATGCGGTGTTTCGGTGCAAGGTTATTGAGAAGTTCTACGGGTCTAGTGGTTTTTCTGATTATTTCGGTGAAAGAATCATCATCTTTCGTTTCTTCAGATGTCGTATTCGAATCCAACTTCGACGAAACCATAGTAAACCTCCTTTCCATCAAACTTGAAGCTTTAAAGTACCTATGTATGCTTTATGTTTACCTATAGCATACAAATAGTATACAAAAGGCATTTATGGGAGGCACAGGTCATTTCATTTAGATCCTGTAGTGTGCGTGAATCAAAGTGACAGAGAATAATTCGATATCTGGTTTCGTGAAACCTGGATTTGAAGCTGTGAAGGAAACTTTCATTGAGAATTTTAAACAACGCAATGAGCTCGGTGCAGCCTGTTGCATCTACTACAAAGGAGAGAGAGTAGTGGACTTGTGGGGCGGCATTAGGAACGAGGCTACAGGAGAGTCATGGGAAGAAGACACCATGGTGCTTGTGTGGTCTACTACGAAGGGGTTATCAGCTCTAGCCATGGCGCTTGCTCATTCACAAGGATTGTATGAGTACCACGAACCCATCTCGAAGTATTGGCCCGAGTTTGCCCAGGAAGGCAAGGAAAAAATCACTGTTCGCCAACTGATGGCACACCAAGCCGGGCTCATCGCATTTGATGAGATGAGTGACAGGGAAATTATGGGAGACCAAGACCGTCTTGCTGTGGTCTTGGCACGACAGAAACCAGCATGGGAGCCCGGAACTCGACATGGCTATCATGCTTTGACTCTGGGTTTCTACCAAAGCGAACTCCTGCGCCGAGTAGATTCCAAAGGCCGCAGCCTAGGACGCTACTTCCAGGATGAAATCGCCACCCCATTAGGTCTAGACTTTTACATTCGACTTCCTGAAGAAATTCCTAATTCAAGACTGGCCACTCACAGACAGGCCAAGTTCGGGCTTTCAGCCATGCGCTCTGCACCAATCTCCTTTATCTTCGCGGCGATGAGTCCACGGTCTGCAATTCGCCGTGCATTGAAGGGAACAGAATTTTGTTATGACGAAAATCACATCTATGCCCGAAATTATGAAGTCCCATCTGGTGGAGGTGTAGGAACAGCTCGTGCAATAGCTCATGCATATAGTGTCTTTGCAACGGGTGGGAAGGAGCTTGGGCTGCGGCAAGAAACGCTGCAGGAATTAATGGCACCACCAACAGCACCTCTGTTCGGAACGCGAGATGTAGCTCTGAAAATGGAATCAGGCTACTCGCTTGGTTTCATAAGACCCTCCCTGAAGATGCCTTTTGGTTCCCCTAGCTCCTTTGGGATGCCAGGGACAGGAGGCTCATTTGGATATGCCGACCCAGAGGCCCAAATAGGATACGGATATGTCCTCAATGGACTGGGTACTTCATTTCCAATAGATCCAAGAGACAAAGCCCTACGCTCTGCAATGTATAGTTCAATTGGCATTGCATATCCATATCAGAAATTAGGAGAGTAGTCAAAAGCTGCCAAGAAGCAGGGTTCGAAAATACAATAACCAACAAGATACCAAGCAGGTAATTCATTCAATTACAAGAAGAATTCGAGGAAAGCGACATAAATATTCGTTCATTGCTTTTCAAAGAGATCATCACAGAACATCATCCTTTGCGCACATCAAAAGCCAATTAGTAATATAATGCACCACAAGGCACACCACCTAATAGGAAGCTGCGCCTATTGAATACAGTAGTTAAAATCCTATCAGTATTTATCCTGATTATGGGACTCCTCTTCAACCCTGCGTCTTATGAAAACAAGAGTGTCTGCCCCTTTCGACCACAGGTCGATGATCAGATTTTGGATATAATGGAACAACACTATATTCCATCAACCACCGTTGCTGTAGTTAGAAACAACTCAATTGTTTGGGCAAAAGGTTACGGAGAACAAAAGCAATTGGACCTTATCTACATGGTAGGTTCTGTAACAAAGACATTCATTGCAACAGCAATTTTCCAACTCTACGAGCAAGATTTAATCGAACTAGACGACGATGTAAATGATTACCTGCCATTCTCATTTAGACATCCAAATTATACAGATACACCAATCACTATCAAGATGTTATTGCAACACAAATCAGGATTAAGTAAGTACACTGACCAGTATTGGTTTGGAGTAACAGGAGAGGTTCTTGAAGAGTTGGGTTGGGAGAATCCATATGATTGGTTGCCATATCCCTATTGGATAGAACAACACCTAACCCTTAATGGTTCACTTTATAATTCAACTGCTTGGACTCCTTTCGAACCAGGCACCAATCGATTCTATTCCAATTTTGGTTATGATGTCTTAGCATACCTCATATGGGAAATCACAGAGCATCCAATCTGGGAGTATCTTCAAGAGAGCATCTTTGACCCTTTAGGAATGGATAGTACTGGGTATAACTATACTGAGTTTGATGAGCCTCAGCTTGCAGTACCTCATATTTACATGTATGAGCTAGATCCGTCATCGACTGGTGATAGAGCATATCCCCACTATAATACGCTCAATTATGGCGCAGGCGGGTTACGCTCTAATATCTTTGATTTAGCAAGATTCATCCTAGTATTCTTACATGATGGCGTTTCCAATGGAACACGAATCTTAGAAGAAGACACCCTACGCACAATGGAGGACTTACAGACTGCATGGCTGGCACCAGGAGATCCACTAATCCAATGGGGTGGGTGGGGAGGTACAGAAGGAGATGGTTTCGCGTTTCATGCAAAAGCCTATGGCTATTATGATGGAAATACTACAGCTCCTTATGGTGTAATTACGTTGTTAAATCAAGGAGCGGACAGTGCCAGAGATGCAGCTTTTAAGATCACAATGATGCTAGAAGAATATGTTCATCAATATGATGTCTTAGGAACAGATTGCCCTAATGGATTGTTATCACAATATGCTATTTTGATAGCAGTTTCGTGTGGATTTGGGATTATGGCACTAGTAATCATTGGAAGAAAAAAGATCTATGGCTAACATGTGTATAATCAATATTAGTCAATATCACCAAAAGAAGTCCTGTCCCAGCTCCTAAACCATAGCCTAGAGTTGTTTGGTCATGGATATGTTCTCACGCAGTTTCTTGAAACCTAGACTCTCGATTTTCGATATAGCATCGGTTCGATGCATTGAGCAGTTGATAGATGCAGTCCTTATTCCTCTATAGCCAGATTCGATTTCGATTACCTTGGGAATGACCTCCAACAATAGGTCATTGTCCTTCTCAAATAGAACCGGTGATGAGAGGCGAATTCGTTGTTCAATCCTTGACTGGGTTGCTTGAATAATTCCAAAAGGGGTTTCTTCTCCTGTCTTATTGAAGGCATAGGTATGGATTGACTGTCCTCCAAGCCTTCCCGCAAAGAAACGCATGACTCTTGAAGGAACATAGTCCTTGAGGAATCTCTCGCGCCCGATAGCTTCTAAGTAGGCGCCTG